>CAMWUF010000207.1 GCA_947177375.1 uncultured Ruminococcus sp. | reverse complement strand
ACTTAATATTACACTTCATTATTTCAAAAGTTCTTTTTTCATCATTACAAGGTCAAATATATTAAGTTTGCCGTCCCTATATAAATCAGCGGCTTCCCAGTTGGCAAGTTTTGTATTTGGAACAGCTAGGAGCCATTTTTGGAGAAGAACAGCATCAGCTACATTAAAAGCACCATCACCATTAATATCGCCTTCAGTTATCTCATTTATGACATTTACAGTCAATACCAATGCATCATTCTCTTCATTTATAATAAATATCTTGGATTGTCCCTCTGAAAGAGCAGTCACAACACCAGATTTTGAAACAATTGCAACAGTACTATCACTGGATTGATAAGTAAAATCATTGCCCTCTATATCTTCTGTATCAATTGCATATTGCTCACCAACTGTAAGTGTAATTTTTGTCACAGGTATTGCTTCAAAATGATAATTATATTTCTCTGCAGAGGTCTGTGCTGCAGAACCTTTGTAACCGTGAATTGTCCCGTTAAAAATATACTCGTCTTCGTTTTTGCCATTATTAATATCAGAATTGCTGAATCTACAATCTGGATTCAGAATATAAACATCTGTTAAGTCAGTACATTCATGCAATACCAAAGAAATCTCATCCACTTTTTTGGGAATTGTAATTTCTTTTAGGCTCGAGCATTCCCGAAAAATACTATCTTCTATTTTAATAATACTTTCTGGCAGGAATACAGATTGTAATGAAGTACATCCATAAAAAGCTTCTCTACGAATCTCTGTTATACAATCAGGCAGAATCACTTCTGTTATTTTTTCACAATATTTAAATGCAAATCCGCATACCTTTGTGACAGGTAAACCACTAATTTTCTGTGGTATTACTACTTCTCCTCTCAGATTCAAATCACATTTGTATACTTCTGCATGATCATCAAATAGCAGATATGTAATACCATCCTGTGTCACTATGTCTGTCAGACTATCTAAATAAACTGGCTTCAAAGTCATATCATGATTTATCCCAGTTTCTACATTACCAACGATATCCATTACTTTTATTCTGTAATGAACCGTAGATGCAGATGACACACCTGCCAGCGTATATGAGGCACTACCAGTGTAACTCCCTCCGTCTGCCACTGAAGTAATAGTAGTATCTTTATATTTTTCCAACTCTACTTCAATCCAGTCTTCGCTGTCATCAATACAAAATTCCAGCCATACATGGTCAACCAATGTCTGATTATCATATACAGACGCATGCATATATATTTCGTTACTATTACATGATGTCCAAACTATGCCTACTCCTGGTGGCGTTTCATCTTTTAGTTCCTCAAATTGATAATTATATAACTCAGCAAATTTCTGCGCGGTAGAATAAGGATAGCCTTTAATTATAGTTGTCTTAGGAAATGCATTGTTTCCCAGTGTACATTTAGGGTTGGATACAGTCACCTCAGTCAGTGCAGCACATCCACTGAATGCAAAGCCATCAACGCTGTTTACACCTGCTAGATTTACAGAAGTAAGTGCAGTACAGTTCTCAAAAGCACCTGACTCAATCCGTTCAATGCCACTATGGAAAGAAACTGATTCGAGACTTGTCATACCTGAAAAAACATCTCTCACAATATTAGTCGGGGTTCCAAGAAAAGAGATTTTCTTTATTTTCTGTTTTAAATCAGCATATTCACAATAATAATACCAATCTGACATCTGCAAGTAATCACTGTACATTTCACCCTCACCATAAATAGTCAGTGTTTCTGTGAAATCATCAAATCCCCAGAATAAATTTTCTCCGAAATTTCCCTTATAGGAAGACGCATTTGCCGTAATCGCAAAATCATGAAAATCATGAGATACAGGCTTATAATAGCTTATCATATTCCCAAATGCACATAACGAGATAGCTGCTGCTATTATATTTTTTATTTTCATAATTATAACCATTCCTTTCACTACATTATTCTTAATGCATACAGTCCGCATGGGTTGGCTTTATTATATTGCATTATTATACCAGCTTTTTATGATATTGTCAATACAATTCTGTATTATTTAACCAGATTGTTTTTTTCCTAAAATTTTATTTCGATATTGCAAAGCTGATTGCTCTTGTTTATTTTCGCCAAATTGATAATATACATGATGTTTAATTTTATCGGGTAAATATTGCTGTTTCACATAATGATTTGGATATACATGTGGATATAAATAATTTTGTCCAGAAACGCTTGCACCAACACCGTCAAAATGCTGATTCTGCAAATGTCTTGGAATTTCTAAAGCACCAAATTTTTCTAAATCTGCCATTGCAGAATCTATCGCAAGATATGCACTATTAGATTTTGGAGCTGTTGCTAATAAAATAACTGCTTCTGCAATTGGGATCCTAGCTTCTGGTAAGCCTAACTGTAAAGCATTTTCTACACAAGCTTTTACAACTGGGACAGCCATAGGATATGCTAATCCAATATCTTCTGAGGCAATCACTAATAATCTTCTTGTTAAAGAAATTAAATCTCCTGCTTGCAATAATCTAGCTGTATAATGCAAAGCTGCATTTTCATCACTGCCACGAATTGATTTTTGCAAAGCAGATAATATATCATAATGTGAGTCACCGTCACGGTCATAACGCATATTACTTCTTTGTGTAAGAGCTTTTGCCAATTCTAAACTAATTACAAAATTCTGTTCTGTTTGTTCAGCTGACAATGCACATAATTCACAAGCATTCATTGCTTTGCGGACATCTCCTCCAGTTCCTTGTGCAATATGAGAAATAACTCCCTCTTGTATTAAAAATTCATGTCCTTTTGCTGTTGCAATTTCTTGAAATGCTCTTGTGACAGCTTTTTCAATTTCTGTTGAATCCACAGGCTTAAACTCAAATACAGTACACCGGCTAATTAAAGCATGATATAATGCAAAATAAGGATTTTCGGTTGTAGATGCAATTAGTGTAATATCACCATTTTCAATATAAGCCAATAAACTTTGTTGTTGCTTTTTATTTAAATACTGAATTTCATCTAAATATAATAAAATGCCATTCATGCCTGCAAATGTTCCAATTTCAGAAATAATTGCTTTGATATCAGCAACACTAGCTTGTGTACCGTTTAAAATATGCAATTTCATATTTGTTTGCTGAGCAATGATACTTGCAACTGTTGTTTTTCCAACACCTGATACACCATAAAAAATCATATTGGGAATATGTCGACTTTCAATTATTTTTCTCAATGGTTTATTTTTTGCAAGTAAATGTTTCTGTCCAACAACTTCATCTAAATTTTTCGGTCTAATACGTTCTGCAAGTGGTGTCATGCTAAAAATTTACCTCGATTCGTTTCACAATAAATAATAT
>CAMWUF010000206.1 GCA_947177375.1 uncultured Ruminococcus sp. | reverse complement strand
GTAAAACATAATTATTTTTATCCAAAATATCGCAAATGATTTTTTTTGCTAAATTTTCGTCGCTTTCGTAACTAATCCCAAAATTAATATCTAATCTTCTGTTTTTATCTTCTGAATAATTTAAAATAATCGCATCTGAAATTTTTCGATTGGGAATAAATACAGTTGTTCCATCGGATTTTTTTAATTTTGTCTGTAAAATGCCGATGACTTCAACAGTGCCAGTAATGCCGTCAAATTCTACAAAATCGCCGACTTTTAAAGGCTTTGAAAATAATATTAAAAATCCGCCTGCAACGTTTGATAAACTATCTTGTAATGCCAAACCAATTGTTAAACTGATTGTACCAATCACTGTAATAATAGAAGTCATAGGCACATTAAGCACAGATAATACAATTACGACTACTAAAACATATAAAATCACTCTCATGAGAGATTGCAAAAAGCCACTAGCAGTTGGGTCTAATTTACTTCTTTGCAAAGTTCTGTTTAAAATTTTTAATAAAAATCTTGTGAATAAAATACCTAATGCGAATACTAACACAGCAAAGCCTAATGACGGTAAAATGCCTTTTAAAAAATCTCCTATTTCTGAAATAATAGAACTTACATGTTCGGCTTCTTCTGAAATTCTTTCTGAAATTTCGTTCATAGATTCTGTTTCCTGCATGATAATTCGCCCTTTCTAATAAACATAACAATAAAATCTTTATTTATTATACTATAATAAGGGATATTTTGTCAATACAGAAAAAATTTAAAAAAACTCTTGCAAATCCTGTAAAAGTATAGTATAATAATTACATATGGAATTTTTTAAGATTGGAGAGTGAATCTATTTATGCATCCCTTATTATTGGCGAATCATCTGGTCATGTTAGCAGGTGGTTCAATTGATGGCAACAAGAGACCTTTGGACAATTCAGAACGATGGGGCGTAACACTTGCTGGATTGGGTATTGTCATTGCAGCTTTGGCATTATTAGTTGTCATTATCTTTTTATTTGGCAAGATTTTTGATGCGATTAATGCGAAACAAAAAGCCAAAGAAGCAAAAATTGCGGAACAGAAAAAGCCCAAAAACACCCCTGCACCTGTTAAAAAAGCACCTCCTGCTCCTGCACCTGTTGTGACAAAACAGGAAGATGACGAAGAAGTCATTGCAGTGATTTCAGCAGTTGTTGCAATGATGAGTGAACAGGACGGAAAAATTTACAAAGTAACATCCGTAAAAGCTGTATCAAAAAATAATGGCTTTAGTGGACGTTCTGCATGGGCTATGGACGGCCGCCGTCAGAATGTGTCACCATTCTGAATCATAAACAGGTAGAAAGGAGTTTTTAAAAAACATGTTACAGATTTTACAAGATATTCTGGCTGGTCTGTGGGAAACAAGCGGGTTGTATGCTTTGACATCAAGTCCCCAACAATTAATTATGATAATAATTTCATTTGGTCTCATGTATCTGGCGATTGTAAAAGAATTTGAACCATTGTTATTATTACCAATTGCATTTGGTATGTTTTTATCAAATCTTCCAGCCGTTCTTTCCGAAGATATGATTTTCCATGCGGAATACTGGAACGAACAACAAAGCGTTGACTGGCTTTGGAAAGTCTTACATGATGGCGGATTGCTGGATAAGTTATATTTAGGTGTTAAGTTACAGATTTATCCATGTTTGATATTCTTAGGCATAGGTACTATGACAGATTTTGGTCCTTTGATTGCAAATCCGAAAAGCTTTTTATTGGGTGCAGCAGCACAAGGTGGTATTTTCTTCACATTCTTTGCAGCTGCATGTCTGGGAATGAGTGCAGCAGAATGTGGCTCTATTGCAATTATCGGTGGTGCTGATGGTCCTACATCTATTTATGTATCCAGTAAATTGCTTGATGGTGCAGATTCCAGTTTAAATACTGGTACAATTGCATTAGCGGCATATACATATATGGCTTTAGTCCCTGTGATTCAACCGCCATTGATGCGATTACTTACGACAAAAAAAGAACGTGAAATTAAAATGCCTCAACTTCGTACACCATCTAAAACAGAAAAAATTATTTTCCCTGTAGCCGTAACATTAGTAGTTGCTTTGTTAGTACCATCTGCTGGTGCTTTGGTAGGTATGTTAATGTTTGGTAATATTCTGAAAGAAAGCGGTGTATGTGCTAGATTAGTAGATACTGCACAAAATGCTTTAATGAATATTGTAACTATTTTCTTAGGTATTTCTGTTGGTGCAACAACAACCTATAGTAATGTTTGGAATTTGGAATTTGTGAAAGTTTTAGGTTTAGGCATTATTGCATTTGGCTTAGGTACATGTTGCGGATTGCTTCTTGCAAAAGTGATGAACTGGTTAAGCGGTGGTAAAGTAAATCCTTTGATTGGTTCAGCAGGTGTGTCTGCCGTACCAATGGCAGCTAGAATTTCCCAAAAAGAGGGTGCAAGAGTAGACCCGACTAATTTCTTATTAATGCATGCAATGGGTCCTAATGTTGCAGGTGTAATTGGTTCCGCTGTTGCCGCAGGTATTTTATTAAGTGTTATTTCTTATTAAAAAATTTTTATCCTGATTCTTGAAAGAATCAGGATATTTTTTCAGAAAAGGAAAATTGCTATGACATTTGGAGAGAGATTATATCAATTACGGAAAAATGCGAATCTAACACAAGAACAACTTGCAGAACTTCTGGAAGTATCACGGCAGTCTGTTTCTAAATGGGAACAGGACAAAGCTTATCCTGAAATGACAAGATTATTATTTTTGAGTGATTATTTTCAGGTATCATTAGATTATCTCATGAGAGGAACAGAAGAACCAGAAAAATCTGAAAGGCACAGACAATTCAAATCTGAAAATGCTTTGCTGATTTGGCAGACATTTCTTTCTAATTTGAATCCTAAGCAAAAGCAATTATTTACACTGATACTTCTTCTGATAATATTCGTTTTAATAGCAGTTCTTATGATTTCTTGTTATCAACTAGGATTTGGCATTGGAAAATTTTTTTATTATATATTGCATTAAAAATGCCCATATATCAATATGCAACTGGAAGTTGCCGAACTGCAACAGAAAACTGATAGAAAAAATTTACTTTCTGTGCTAAGATAAATACATCACAAACGGAAAGGATATGGTTTTTTATGAAATTACAGCAAATTTTCCGAAAATTTGGAAATTGGTATGATGCACTTCCAGTTTTTTTAAAATTTCTGATTTTAGTTAATATCATTGCAATGGGATTCAACTTGTTTTACGATTTGGGAGTGAGTTTAGGCAGATTTCTATATTATATATTAAATTAATGATAAATACCAAGTGTGTTATTTCAACACGACATATTTCTGTCCTT
>CAMWUF010000205.1 GCA_947177375.1 uncultured Ruminococcus sp. | reverse complement strand
TCGCAACTAAAATAATTAGCTTTCTTACCATAAGATTCAGAAAACCACCACCATGAGATTTTTTCTTTTTTTTAGATTTATTAGATTTCTTTACAGCTTGTTTGCCTTGCTGGTAATTTTTTTGCTTTGTCTGAGTATTTTTTCTGGGAGCAGATTTTTTCATACTTGTGTGTTCCTGCCTCCAATCTGCATTATCATATTCTTCATAAGCACCATATCCGAAATCTTCCTCATAGTCATCATCATCATTTTCAAACTCTTCATAAACAGGACGAACCTGTTGCATTTTCATCGTATCATTAAAACTTTGTTCTGACTGTTTGATTGTGTTAGCATTATCTACACGTCTTAATTCAGGAATTGCATTCTGCAAATCCTGATAATTCTGAGACGTATTTCTTGGTCTTGGCAAATCCGCATTACGTTCTGATTCTTTCATGCAACTGCCTCCTTTAATACAAACGCCGAATATTCACACATAAAACTGTTAATAATGCTGTTGCTGTTTGCAAAATCATCATCCAGCTAGAAGTAATTCCCAAATGCAACAAAGGCTCCATTAAAACTAGAGCAACCCCTATCAAAAGCGTAACAGCCTGCACAAAAATTCCCACTAATGCAGCATTACGGACAACTTTTGTTGCAATAATCAACTGTGTCACGTTACTAAAATCATTCGTACAAGCCATAGAAGCACTCATTTCTTTCACAGGTTCTGTTTCTTCCTGATACACACCACGCATTTTAGCAGGAATAATTTTAATCATATCTTGTGGAATTTCAAACAGTGATGAAATTTTCGGCAATGTAATCATTGGGTCAACACTATGCAGAACAAAACACATATTATGACGCATTGCTTGTTTCACCCATGATTTGACTATCTTATCAGCATGAAGTTCTACGACAAATAAAGCCGATAAATTACCAGAAATAGATAAATAAATGGCTTCTTTCTCTTCGCCGACAAGTTCTGCTTCTTTATTTTTAGAAGGCACACCCTCAATTCTATGACTAATCATTAATTCACGGTTGCCTAATAATACACGCTGATTATGAATCCACCCACAAAGCCCTAAAGAATCTTCATAAATATAATTTTCCACTGGATATAATTGATATTCTTTGTCTTTTAACACTTCGTCAAAAATATGACTAAATGCACTGCCTGCATATTTTGCAAGACTTGCCGCTGACAAAAGCGTTTCATCTGATTTTACATTAGAATACATTTTAACGCCATGCAACTGCACTGAACCAACAGGAAACATAGACGCTGCGTCCAGCATAAGAGCATTGGTATCATAAAAATCATCAATACTTTGATAACCAAGTAATAATGCCCCTGAACTTGATAATTTTCTGGTTGCTTTAAACAAAGGCAGATTGACGACAAGTGTAATGGCAACACAGCCACAAGCAACAGAAAACATAGAAAATAAGCTCACTGCATAACTGATACCACCCTGTCTGAAAATTGCCATAATAACAGATGCTACCAACGAAAAAATGCAACTAGCAGGAGCTGCATAATGACAAAACTGGTCTGCCATATCTGCCGAATACGTATATCTTCTGAAATCTTTCAAAGAATCTGTTTTTTTCATAGATGTCATCACAGGGAAATCATTCAGCACACCTCTTGCAAGTGCTTCTGCACGGCGTTCATCTTCTATAATCTGTAAACCATAACAATCAAATCGTTTTGACGCAACTTTTAAATTGATTTCTTCACGGTCAATAATCAGTAACTTTCCCATTGTATGCAATGCTAAAATAAAAATTGCACACGGCATAAAATAATGTGCCAATAATTCCGTATGTACACCAAAAACACCTAAAAAAGCATCTAATAAACAAGAAAATAATGCCACTGTTGCCAGACTATCTGTATCTGCACGAAATTGAATTAATCTGGTAAAACCATTTTTCAATGCTGGCACACAGACAGAACCTGCTGCCAAACCCAATAATAATATCATAAGAGAAATTAAATTTTCGGGAATACTATCTAACCATGTAAAATGAAATACATGTCTCATGGACAAAAGCCCACTGATAAACATAGCAACCATTAATGCCAACATTCTGAAAAAAATAGCACTTCTGAGTTCTCTGATATCTGATTGAATTTCGGCTGTGTTTTCCAGTTTCATCATATCAGAAATTTTCTGACGCCGACGTGTTTCTTCTTCTGCTTCTTCAGGTGTACGTCTGATTTTCACATCTAGTGCATCTGCCGTTGTATTTTCCAGATTAGAAGCACTTAAATCAAGACTAGTCTGTTCTGCCCTTGGTGCTGGATTCACATCAACAGGCTTAACAGGTTCTTGTGGTGGTGGTACAGCAACTGGCACAATATCACGTAAATCTAAATGCAATGTTTCTGTTGCAATGGCTGTGACATCATTTTGCCTCAAAGACCGTTTACGCCGTTTATATTTTTTTGCATTATGAATCTGTGTATAAATATATTCGCCTTCTGGTCGTTCTCTCTCATAAGTATAATTTTCTTCATCATCATCAGAATTTTTGCCTTTTTTAAAATTTCTTTTACTTTTTTCTGCTTCTCTGGCACGAGTGGAATCACTCATACGGCGAATCTTAGAAGTCGTATCATAAAAATTTTCTGGTTTCTTATCTGGTTTATCAGACGGTTCTGTATTTCGCACAGGCATTGCATCTGTTGTAGATTCAATAAAAGAAACTCTTGTACGACTGGATTCCATTTCGTGATATTCTTCTTGTGATGGTTTCCTGAAAACTAATTTTTCTTTCACTGGCTGTTGGTCTGTGATATCTGTATAGTCTTTTTCTTTTTTCATGAATATAATTCTCCTATCTGATTTTTATCCAGATATTTTCAAATTATTTACCTGTCAGCATTTTTTGTCTGACAACTTCATACATAAAAATACCTGCGGCAACAGATGCATTCAAAGAAGTAATTTTTCCAAACATAGGCAATTTTACTAGAAAATCGCATTTTTCTTTTATTAATCTGCTCATGCCGAACCCCTCTGAACCAATGACAAGTGCAACAGCACCATCAAAATCTGTTTCAGTATATAAACTGCCATTCATATCTGTTCCATAAATCCAGATATTTTCTTTTTTTAATCTATCAATTGTTGCACCCAAATTAGAAACCCTTGCAACAGGCAACCAATTGACAGCTCCTGCTGATGTTTTATATACAGTTGGTGTCAGCATAGCACTTCTTCTTTTGGGAATAATCACACCATCTGCCCCAGCAGTTTCAGCCGTTCTGATAATTGCCCCCAGATTATGCGGGTCTTCAATTTCATCACAAATAATTAAAAACGGCTTTGTTCCTTTTTTTTGAGAAATTGCTAATAAATCATCTACTGTGACA
>CAMWUF010000204.1 GCA_947177375.1 uncultured Ruminococcus sp. | reverse complement strand
AGGATATAGAATCTGCTGTATATCATAATTATGATTCTGAATATAATAACAATGACTATATTTATGAAACTAATACAAAAAATAGACCCTATATTTCAAGTTGTGCAACACTTGGTATTACTTATTATACAATTACTGGCTCTGCTATTTATAGAACTTATGAGTTATATACAGACGAATATATTAATCTCATGGATATGTGCATTGGCACAGATGTCTATGCAGAAGCAAATTATAATCTTCTAAAATCCCGTTTAGAAAACATGTATAAGCAATATGATGATAATATGTCAAAATATTATTATCCAAGTAAAATTAATTTTACAGTAGCTCCGCCTGATATAAATGATTATTATCGTTCTTATGAATCAGAACAATATATGCAGATACAACTTTCAGACGTAGAATCAAATTTAAATCTCTTAACAGAAGCTTATCAGCGTGACTTAAAAAATATGACAAGTGAAGAGTTCCGCACAAGTGAAATTATTTGCAATATTCTGGGCTTGCCTGTTCGTGCTTGCAATCAGGAAACTTATGCATTGCTTCAAAAATGGGGATTTGAAGAATTTAGTTTATATCAGAAATATTATTCTATTTTGGGTACAGATACGCAAAAATTAGATATTAGAATTTATGCACCAGAAACTTATCAGACAAGCTCTTTGCAATATCCATCAAATACATTACAAAATATTTATGTGAAACCAGATGCTACAAATATTCCAAGTTATCAAAATACAATTTATTCTATCGTTGACTTAGACACATCGCTACAGGATTTAATGCAAGTTGCAAGAAAACATTATATCAGCTCCGAACCTTGCTATGTGCTTTTGATGAATAATTCCAGATATATGATTCCACCAGAATATTCTGAACTGGCTGAACAAGTGATGAATCACAAGCAGACAAATTCAGCAAATTAATCTAATATCACAGATATTTCCTAACACTCCCTTAAGATAGATACACCAGAAACGGCATGTGAAATTAACATGCCGTTTTTGGATTGCTATTATTTTATACTATAATATCACAAAAACCCCTGTATTTTGACAATACAGGGGAATACTTTTATTTTGCACGTCTGCGATAACGGGTTTTGCGGTCTGTACTACGTTTAATATCGCTGATACGTTCTTCACTATTTCTCTTAAAATCTGTCATCATATCTTCAAATGACATTTCAGAACTAGATTTTTGTGAGGGTATTCCCTCCCAAACAATCCCTTTGTCACGTGATTGTCTATTCTGACGATTTTGTCGATTTTCCCGAAATCTCTGTTGTGGTCTTTCTTCTCTGGGCAAAGCTTTTTTAATCGACATGCTGATTTTGCCTTGTTCATTCACTTGCAAAACAGTTACTTTTACTTCCTGCCCCTCTGTTAAAAACTCACGAATATCATTTACAAATACATTTGCAACTTCTGAAATATGTACCATGCCAGTAATAGGCTTTTCACCCTCCTGAGGTACTTCTACAAAAGCACCATAATTCGTAATTCCCTTAACCTTACCATCATAAATTTTCCCGATTTCCAACATATAACAAAAAGCCCTCCTGCTTTTCAAAAATTTTAATTATTAATTATTTACGAGAAGTATCATAATAACGCTTTTCGTCTGGATAAGCATAACCTGCTGATTCTATGGCAAGCTTTTCCATATATTTGCCAATATCATCTGATGCAATTAATTCTGCAAGTTCTTCATTCTCTGCTGCTAATACTTCGACTTCTTCTTCCAGTTCTGCTAATTCTGCTTTTTTTTCAACAACGGCATTCTGCGTTGTCACAATCGAAACAGCACAAAATATCACAAACATGACCAAAGCAATATGCATAAGCATTTCTAACATTGATTTCGATTTAGATTTTATTTTTTTTCTGTTTGCCATGCAATCGCCCTTTCTTTTTTTTAGAATTTTTCGCACCAGTCTTGCTGTTTTGATTAGCATTATTATTATACACCTTGTGAGGGGGATTTTGCAAGTCATTTTGTGAATTTTTCTTAGCAAAATGCAATTTTTGGGCATATTTCACAAAACAATGCTTTAATTTTCCACAAATCCATATGATTTTATGCCAGAACCAATGCACAGGCATGAGTAATATATCACTAAAACGCATAATAATTGCTCCCAGTGTATAATAATATGCCATGAATCCCAGAAAACAGCCGACAAGATAATAAATTCTAAATTCTCCCCTCCCAAATGCACTAATATAGCAAAGCATTAAAAAACTAATCAAAATAAAATATAAAATATCTTCTAATGCAACTAAAATCATATTATGTTTTAGTAATTTTCTGAATAATCTTGTGATATCAAATATAATACCTGCGGGAATGCCTAATAAAATTGCTCCAAAAAATAATAATAATTCTTCGTCTACTGTCCGAAACGTTTCTGGAGCAACTTGCAATACCATCACCGAAATAACCTACCTAACATAGAAACAGGGGATTGCTTGTCTTTATCGCCATACTGTAAAGACCAAATATCACCCTCAACAGACATATTACCATTTTCAATGCTAATTGCATTAATATGTAAGTCACGTCCTGTGATAGTCAATTCACCCATTTTTGTATATAATACAATTTCTCTTTCGTCAAAACTATCAATATCTGTAATGCCTGCAATACTAAGTGTTTTGCGATTTTCCATAATCACCATATGCTGTGTATTAGCATTAGAATTTAAATTTGAACTGGTATTACACGAACCAGATATAAAATTTGCATCTTGCATTTTAATAGCCTCCTGTTAGGAATTTACTAAATATTATGCAAGAAATTTTTTAAATATGCTTGTTTTTTAAATACAATAATCACTGCCAAGATATTCTGTATTATGACATAAAATATCCTGTAATGTAATGCTATCCAGATATTTACAAATCACTTGATATAAGCCTTCCCAGACATACAATGTCGCACAGTTATCTGCTAATTCACAGGTATTTTCTGAATATTCCAGACAGGAAACAGGTGCAAGATTGCCTTCTGTTGCACGCAGAACTTCACCAACTGTGATATTATCTGCAAGTTTCGCAAGCATGTAACCGCCTCTATTCCCACGATTGGTACGCAATAAATTGCCTTTATTTAACATAGGCACAATCTGTTCTAAATATTTTTTAGAAATATGCTGACGTTCTGCAATTTCTTTCAGAGAAATAAAACCTTGTTCCTGATGTTCGGCTAAATCTAATAGCATTCTTAATGCATATCTGCCTTTGGTTGAATTTTTCATGCTAAAACCTCTTTTCAAAATGTTATATTAATTTTATTATAACTATTATAACATAGGTTTAGTAGGTTTGCAAGCAAAAATTTAAAATTACATAAAAAATCACAGCTTTTTTAAAAAAAATTCTTC
>CAMWUF010000203.1 GCA_947177375.1 uncultured Ruminococcus sp. | reverse complement strand
GGTTTTACGTATGATAATTATATTTTAGAAGAAAAGTTAGAAAATACAAAAAAACTTGCAAGGGAAAGAATGTTAATACAAGCATTAATTTTAAATCAGGAACAAGCAGAATTATATGCTGATATTATGACAGAAATTGAAAATCCAGAAGATTTGGATTTAAGCAAAGACCAGTATTTAATATCTTGTAAAGCACATGCCAATGAAGCTTGTGAGAATTTTAATTATAATTCTGATGGCTTTTCGGCTAGTATTGATTTAGAACAGCCGAAACTTGTATTTTTCAGTGTGCCTTATGACAAAGGCTGGACAGCAGAAATTAATCATCAGCCTGTGATGATAGAAA
Source organism: uncultured Ruminococcus sp. (assembly GCA_947177375.1). Taxonomy (GTDB): domain Bacteria; phylum Bacillota; class Clostridia; order Oscillospirales; family Ruminococcaceae; genus UBA3855. Next base: position 3,047 of record CAMWUF010000203.1, on the reverse strand, counting down.
GAGTTAGTAACGGCTTTATGGCAGTTCGCTGTGAAGCAGGTGAAAATGAAATTGTATTTTCTTATGAATTAACAGGCTTGAAAACAGGAGCATGGATAACGCTGATTGGAGTTTTGTTATTTATTTTATATTTCGTTTTGCCGATTGGAAAAAATCAGAAAAAAATTATCAAAAATACTAGTTATTTATCTGTAGATGGTGTGAGAGCATCAAAGGCTTATATTGAGCATTTGCAGAATAAAAATAATCATTTAAATAATTGAAAGGAGCGTATCAACATGACAAATCATTTGAATGAAACGACTTTAAATAGCAATCTGATGTTTGAGGGGAAAATTATTCATGTTGAAAAAGATGATGTGCAGTTAGAAGATGGTTCACAAGCATTTCGTGAAGTAGTCAGACATTCTGGAGGGGTTTGCATTCTTGCTCTGACAGACAAAGAAGAAATTTTGCTTGTGAAACAGTTTCGTTATCCACATGGAGCTGTTACAATAGAATTACCTGCTGGAAAATTAGAATATGGTGAAAATCATGAAGCTTGTGGAAAACGTGAATTATTAGAAGAATGTGGCTGTACAGCAGATAGTTTTATTTATCTGGGAAAATTATTTCCCACACCTGCTTATTGCAGTGAAGTGATTCACATGTATTTAGCAAAAGGTTTGCATTTTGGCAATCAGGATTTAGATAATGATGAATTTTTAGATGTAGAAAAAATGCCTTTTACAGAAGCCGTTTCTAAAGTATTAAATGGCGAATTTCCAGATGCGAAAACACAGATTGCAATTTTAAAATATGCTGTCATGAAAAATCAGGAAATATAAAAAAATGGAACGGCAACAGCCGTTCCTGCATAACATGACATGTAAGAATTCACGCTTAGTCAGTTTTTGTTTCTTGTGCATCAATTTCTACAAGTGCAAGGTGTTTCTGATAAGCATCAAGAATGCTTTCTTCAATCATTTTTCTTGCATCTGGCAGAATCGGATGAACAATATCACGGAAAATGCCGTTTTCATCTTTACGACTTGGCATAGCAATGAATAGCCTTGTGTCTCCCTGTACAATCTTGATGTCATGGATAGCAAGCATCTGGTCTAATGTAATTGAGACCACGGCACGTAAACGACCTTCTGTGATGACTTTGCGGATTTTAATGTCTGTGATTTCCATAAATTTACCTCCTATCATGATACTGTTTTCTGGATTATCTTGTATAGTTTGTCACAATTTGGGCATTCTATTCTAAAAAATATTGCCCTCCGTGATAAGAAAACAGTATAAACATTATAAATGAAAAATATGTAAATTTTAAGAAGAAATTAGGTGTATTTTATGAACAAATCAATTTTAGACAAAAAAAACCATATTCATATGATTGGGATTGGTGGTTCGGGTATGTATCCCCTTGCACAGATACTTCATGCGAAAGGTTTTTATTTGACTGGCTCGGATAATAACGAAACGGAAACTTTGCAAGCAGTTAGGAATATGGGCATTCCTGTTACGCTTGGACAAAGAGCAGAAAATATTGCTGGTGCAGATTTAATTGTGCATACGGCTGCAATTATGGAAGATAATCCAGAATTAATTGCGGCAAAAAATTCTGGTGTACCAGTTTTAGAACGAAGTGAATTATTAGGCATTGTCAGCAGTTGGTATTCTAATGCTGTGTGTGTTTCAGGTACGCATGGCAAGACGACCACAACGGCAATGCTAGCACAAATTTTATACACAGCAAAAATTGATTTATCAGCTTTTATTGGTGGAAAATTGCCTTGTATTGGTGGAAGTGGCTGTGCAGGGTCAAGTGATATTTTTGTCTGTGAATCCTGTGAATTCGTGGATACGTTCTTGAAATTATATCCAGATATTGCAGTAATATTAAATATTGACGCTGACCATTTGGATTATTTTAAAACTGTAGATAATATTATTAAATCATTTCATAAATTTTGTGAACTGACAACCAAATCTATTATTTATAATGGCGATGATGCAAATACGCTGAAAGCAATTTCTGGTATTACAGAGAAAGAATTAATTTCATTCGGGTATCAGGAAAATAATAACTATAGAGCTGTTGAGATTGCACACATGGGTTCAAAAATGGCTTATACAGTTTTGAAAAATGGCGAGACTCTAGGAAGAATTACAATTCAAGTTGCTGGAGAACATAATATTTTAAATTCTCTGGCGGCAGTAACAGCCTGCGATAAATTAGGTATTCCGTTTGAAGCAATTGCACAGGGATTAGCTGAATTCAGAGGTGCAGGCAGAAGATTTGAAATCAAAGGCGAAATCAATGGTATTACAATTGCAGATGATTATGCACATCACCCGACAGAATTAACTGCTACTTTGAAAGCTGCAAAACAAATGCCTTATCAGCGAATCTGGGCAGTTTTTCAGCCGTTTACGTTTTCCAGAACGGTTCAGCATTTAGAAGAATTTGCAAGGGCTTTAGAAATTGCAGATATTGCAGTATTAACAGATATTATGGGTTCCCGTGAAAAAAATATTTATGATATTTATACTAGAAATCTTGCTGAAATTATGAACAATGCAGTTTATTTTCCGCAGGATGAACAAGCGGAATATACAGACGAAAGAAAATATCAGAATTTTGAAGATGTCTGCAATTATGTCATTGCCAATGCAAAAGCTGGAGATTTAATTTTAACAATGGGTTGTGGTGATATTAATAAAGTCGCTAACATGCTTTTGAAAAAATTAAAAGAAATATAATATATCATACAGGAGGAATTTATTTTGAATCAGAAAAAAGCAGATGAAATTTTAAATTTTGTTCGGGATTATATTCAAAAAGAAAGTGTTCCACCGTCTGTACGTGAAATTTGTAAAGGTACAAATATTGCTTCTACTTCTACGGTGCATAGATATTTGCATAAATTAAAAGAAGACAGAAAAATCACAATGGATTCCAGTAAAAACAGAACGATTGTGATTACAGAAAAAACAGGAATTCCTGTCATTGAACATGTAGAAGCAGGAACAATGTTTCTTGATACAGAAAATATTTG
>CAMWUF010000202.1 GCA_947177375.1 uncultured Ruminococcus sp. | reverse complement strand
ATTCCTGTATAGCCTGTGTCTGTTTCAAATTGGGTGTTTTCTCCTGCATGTACTTCCAACTCCTTGAACAGTCTGAAATCACGCTTCTTTCCACAGCAGAAACTCAGGCAGATAATTTTCAGTTTCTTTTTATCTATAACCAGCTGCGTTTTCAATGTATGTCTTTTTTTCTTGCCTGAGTAGTATTCTCTTTGTTTTTTTGGGAGCGTTCCACTGGTGTTTCTGTCGCATCAATCAAAATCACTTCATATTCCACATCACTTTTCAGCAGTTCTTTTTTTCCAGGTAGAGAGAATGTTCCATTTTTGATCAGTACTTCGTCTATCCATTTGATATTCTGGTACATATTACTTTCTGCAATCCCATAGCTTGCCGCAATATGGGCATATGTCCGGTATTCACGCCAGTATTCCAGAGCTGTCAGCAATTGATCTTCTATGCTCAGCTTTGACTTCCTCCCACGTTTCCTGTGCTTTTCTGCATAGCTTTTCTTCAGTATTTTTATCATCTTTTCAAATGTTGTCCGCTTTACTCCTGTGATTCTTCGGAACTGCCCATCACTATATTCTTTTACTATTTCGTATTTGATCATATCCTTATCATATCACATCTTTTTTTATTTCGCAAGAGGTCTATTTTATCGCCGTGTGCGTGAGTATGAAATCCGTAACAGCATAGTCGAGCCGACCTCTGCTTGATTATGCCCTCTGGCGAACGGAAATGACCCTCACAGCCGTCCGAACTTGCCGAACGGAAACTTAACCGATAAAAAAGGCAAGCCCTCAGAACCGCTTGTAAAGCCAATCTAAGGGCTTATCGGTTATTCAGTTCCAATAGGGTATCTGCTGATTGTGGTATATGCCATAATTTTGATTTGGACTTGTGCGGAACGAAATGTGAGTGTGCCAATAAACTTAAAGCTATTTCGCTATATTTAAAGTGTGATCCAGAGGCACGTTCTACAAAGAAGGGAAACAACTGGCATTTCAAGTATAAGGCACATATAGGAGTGGATAAAAAAACAGGGTTTGTACACCATCTGAAAACCACCGCCGCCAACGAACACGATGTAACAGTAGCGGCAGAACTGTTGTCTGGCAAGGAAAAAACTGTTTATGGAGACAGTGGGTATCTGGGGATAGAAAAACGTCCGGAAGCGATTCTCAAGAATAAAAAAGGCAAAAAAATAAAGTACAGAATCAATCAGAGACCATCCATGATTCAAAAATTACCAGAAAATGAACAGGCAAAAGTAAAGAAAAAAGAGCATAAAAAATCATCTGTACGCTGTAAAGTAGAGCATGTATTTGCGGTAGTGAAAAACATCTTTCATTATCGCAGGACTCGATACCGAGGTTTGAAAAAACAAACTGCGAAACAGAATATCGTGTTCGCATTGGCGAATCTGTATCTGGCTGACAGATTTTCCCCGTCGGTCTGATTCTGTATGCCTTTGCGTAAGAAACGGAATATTTCTCTGCTCACTCGGCATTTCTGCCGAGTATTTTTCTTTGCTCTTTTTACTAATGGTTCATTATGCAGTATTGCCTGAAGAAAAACTATGCAGAAAAGCACAGAAGGAGAGGAAGAAATTTAAAGCTGAGCATAGAAGATCAATTGCTGGTGGCTCTGGAATACTGACGTGAATATCAGACATATGTCCATATTGTGGCAAGCTGTGGAATTGCAGAAAGTAATATGTACCAGAATATCAAATGGATAGACGAAGTACTGATCAAAAACAGAACATTCTCTCTGCCTGGAAAAAAACTGCTGAAAAGTGATGTGGAACGCCCTCAAAAAACAAAGAGAATACTACTCAGGCAAGAGACATACATTAAAGACGCAGCTGGTTGTGGATAAAAAGACACTGAAAATTATCTGCCTGAGTTTCTGCTACGGAAAGAAGCATCATTTCAAACTGTTCAAGGAGTCCGAAGCACACGCAGGAGAAAACACCCAATTTGAAACATACACAGGCTATACAGGAATTACAGCAATACATCCAAATTCACTTCTGCCAAAAAAGAACAGGAAAAATAATCCCCGTGGAACATGCCATCAGATTTGTCAAAAGTTTCTGCATTTTGTCAGAACGATACCGCAACTGAAGAAAAAGATTTTCACTTAGGTTTTCTTTTTTATTTTCTTTCCTTTCTGTCTATATAATTTTATCCCTGCTTCCTTATCCAAAGCAGGGACTTTTTTGACAGGCTGAAGTTGCTAGATATTCTAGCAACTTTTAAATAGTTTGAATATTATTTTGACATACAACAAATTGTAAAACCTGTATAGGAAATATTGTCTTTTGTGCCATCAGACATATCATCTCTTCTAACTTGTTTTCCAAAAACTTGAATACAAATAATAGAATTTTGCTATTATTAATTATATAGTCAACAAACTTGAAAAGCAAAAGAGATAGCATCATCCAAGGAATCAAATGCAGGAATGGAAGTGCGGATGATGGATTTCAAATAAGCCCAGAAAATTTCAATGGGATTCAAATCAGGAGAATAGGGTGGAAGAAAAATCAGAGTACGCTGATGCCTGACAGAAATAGCAGTCAATTGTTTTTTACGATGAAACGAAGCATAATCCATCACAATCACAGCATCCTCTGGAAGACCTGGCAAAAGCCACTGTTCAAACCAGAATTCAAACAGTGTACTATCTGTTATGCCGTTATATTGCATCGGCGCAACGATATGCTTTCTTAATTTTGCTGCAACAATATTGGTACGCTGAAACTTTCGTCCCGGAATTTTTCCCCAAACAGGTTCTCCTTTTGGTGTATATCCATACACACGATACAAATACGAATCTATCCCTGTTTCATCCACATAAGCAATACGTTCTTTTGGAATATCTGCAATTTTGTTCAAGTATTCTTTCACCTGTTCTTCTTTTTGTTCACAGTAACGCAGTGTCTTTTTTTTCGTATAATTCCAAGACGTTTTAATGCTTTTCCAACTGCCACTGCATGCAAATGCTTCAGCGATTTCTCTTTGATAGGCATCCGGATGTTCGACAATATATGCTTTCAGTTTTTCAGGGTCTATTTTTTTATACCCTCTGTTCAGAGGTTTATTTGACAAATCACCTGTTTCTTTGTATTGTTTTACCCATTTGCTGACTGCATAATTTCCTACTCCAAATACTTTACATGTTTCTTTTATTGTATGTCCTGAGAGTCGATATTTTACTACTCGCTCTCTTAAATCTTTACTATAACTCATATCTCTATTTTATCATATCTTCGATTGTTTTTCAAGTTATTTTACTATAATATGTTCCAATGAAATCAAACCTTTTGAGGAACTTCCTGACACTGGTATAGCAGATATTCAAATATGTGATGAAATATATTCATTATACTACAGAAAAAATAATGATATGAT
>CAMWUF010000201.1 GCA_947177375.1 uncultured Ruminococcus sp. | reverse complement strand
CTTTTTAACTGTTTAAAAATTCCAGAAAATGAAACAATAATCTCATCTTCATTTTTTTCTTCATTTTTCAGCATAATATTAAGATATCGTTCATCTCGTTCTTCTTTTTTTGCCATACTACCCATCCTTATTTAATTAAAAAATTCTAATCTAAAAAATACAATTTTATAATACAGTGTTTCATCTATGATTTACAGATGAATTAAACCGTAACTTACTAATTTTTTTAATAGTTTTTACCACTTAGTACATGTAAAATGGTTTTGAAAATAATTTTGATATCCGTCTTAAGAGAACGCTCTTGAATATATTTTCTATCAAGTGCAATCTGCTCTGCTAATGGGAGGTCATTTTTACCACTAATCTGCCAATAGCAGGACAATCCTGGTTCTACTAACAAGCGGTCAGGTGGTAAACTTTCCTGTTCAGAAGGAATAAATGGTCTTGGACCTACAAACGACATATCACCCTTGAGAATATTTACTAACTGTGGTAATTCATCAATAGAAGTCTTTCTTAAAATTGCACCAACTTTGGTAATTCTAGGGTCATTTTTTATTTTGAATGTCGCTCCTTTGCTCTCGTTTTTTTTCAATAATTCTTCACGACGCTGGTCAGCGTCTTTGTACATACTGCGGAATTTATAAATTTTAAAATGTTTTCCATTTTTGCCAATTCTCGTCTGAGAATAGAACGGATTCCCAAAATCATCTACTACAATTGCTACCATTGTTGCCAGGAATATTGGCGAAAGTACTGCCAACGCTCCTATTGAGCCGACAATATCACCAAATCTTTTGAATTTGTGATAGACAGGCTTGTCCTCTAAAACAACTGGATATTCTAACATTGCACGTTCTTTTAGCAAATTTTCATTTGTATGTACTTGAATGACTCTCATTTTTTCCGGCATCCTTTCATCAACAGTTTTTTCATATGCCAGATTTGTTGTTTTCATCAGGTTCATCTCCCCCTTCTCAAAGATGTCAACTTTCCAGTGCGAGAAAATTACATCAAATGTTTTTTTAGTTTTGAAAACTTGTTATCAAATAATGTGTTTTTCTACTTGGTTATAACTATTTTATTTCCCCTCAAAAAATCTAATAGTTATCTACAGTTAGAGTATTCTTATTATACATGATTTTTTTAAATTTGTCAATAGATAACAAATAAAAACTGCTATTTTTGTCGAAAATATACAAAACTAAGGTTCAAAACCTCTTAATTTTCATGAGATTCAGCAATTGCAGTTTTTTTTGATATTTATTCTTGATGGAAATTTTTAAAAAATCTAATACTTTTTTATATTTCTCTATGCACTAGTACTATCATAGCACAAATACTGAAACTTGTCAATAGTATTTTTTTATTCTTAACAAACCGTCTAAAACAAAACTAAATTTAATATATGATTTCGTACAAAATCATTAAATTTTCAGGATGATAATACCAATAAAAACCGAATCCATGCGTCTTGTTCACAAGTTACCTGAATTTTAATTTTATGAATTTCCATAATACTTTTAGCAATGGCAAGTCCCAATCCATAACCATTTTTGCCTTTATTATTTCTTGCTTTATCTCCACGATAGAATCTTTCAAAAATTTTTTTGGTTTCTTCTGATGAAATTTCGCAGCCTGTATTATAAAATTCTAAAATTCTATCATTGCCTCTTTGTAATAGTGTAATTTTAATGATACCATGTTCATTAGAATATTTCATTGCATTATCAATAAAAATTGCTGTTAATTGCCGTATATGTTGCTGACTGCCATAATAAGAAATATCTGGCTGAATATCCATTTCTAAATTTTTCTGCAATTCAAATGCCTGACTTTCAAACGGCAATGCAGTTGCTTCAATGGCTGTACTTAAATTAAATTCTTCAAAAATATATTCCTGTGTGGCGTTATCCATTCGGGCAAGACGTAATAAATCACCTACTAATTGATTCATACGGTCTGTTTGTTCCTGCATATAGCGAAGCCACTTATTTTCGCCAATTTCATCTTTTAAAATATCCGCATTGGCTGTTAAAACTGTCAATGGTGTTTTTAATTCATGTCCTGCATCAGAGACAAATTGTTTTTGTTTTTCTAAAGCTGATTGTACAGGTCTTGTAATCCAACCAGAAAAAACAATTAAAAATATAAATAATAATAATAGCATTAAAATTCCTAATATTACTGTTGTACAGAATAAATTATTTAATAATGCCTGGTCAGAACTTTTTTCAGTGATAACAATTAATATTCCATAAGACTTTTGTGTTTTATAATATTGCAGCCAGTTATACATGCCCTGTTGTTTTTCAGTGTTTAAAATTGCTGTTAATATTTCTTCTGCTTGTTCGTCAGTATAATTTTCAGTATTGCGTAATCCTAAAAAATTTCCGTCCTTGTCTGCCATTAATGCAAAATGGTCAAGCATAATATTCACATTCCATTTATTAGTACCAGGTGCTAATTTGAAATCATGATTTTCAAAATTATTTTTTGGAGGTTTTGGAGGTGTTTCTTTTGGAGCTGTTTCTGTTGTCATTACTAAATTTTCTGTTTCTGATTCTGATACAGATTCACTTGTTATAATTTCTTGTGATTCTGTTTCTGAATTTGTTTCTATGATTTGCTGTTCCTGTATGAATTCTTCACTTTCTGTAACAACAGATTCGTCTTGTATATCAGAATATTCTGTTTCATAGGGTTCAGGTTCTGCAATAGCTGGTATTTCAAATTGTGTCATCATTTCAGTTGGTATTATTTCATTTTCAGAAGAAAAATTATTTTCTGTGAATATTTCAGATTCTTGAAATTCTGAAAATCTGGGTTCTGATTCTCTTTCTTCTTCTCTTTCTTTTTCATGCCAGTTATCTTGATAAGGTGGCTCTTGCTTATCAGGAATAGGATTATCTGGTCTTTTATTTTCTGGAGGTTCAAAATTATCATGAGGATTATTTTCATGCCATGGCATTTGTCCTAATGTCATAATATTATCTTTCACAATTTCCATTTTTGGGATTTCTTCTGGTGGAATATCTTCTGACGGCTTATCTAATTTTGGTTCTGGTTCATTGTTAAGCATATCATATCTATCACTTTCAGCAATTTCTTGTAACAATTGCATAGACTGTGATTGACTGACAGTTTTCATAATCATATTAATTGAACCCAGCATAATAATAAATACTAAAATTAATATTCCCATAGCGGTTGCGACAAATTTTATTTGCATTGTTTTAATTACATCAGGTTTCAACAAATTTTGCAACCAAGGGGGCAATTTTTTTCTTAGAAATTTTTTCAAAATTTATTCTCCATCTCCAGATAATAGCCAATGCCTCTTGCTGTTTTAATCGTTACATTAGAACCAATTACTTTTAATTTTTTTCTTAAAAAAGAAATATACACTTCTATATTATTA
>CAMWUF010000200.1 GCA_947177375.1 uncultured Ruminococcus sp. | reverse complement strand
GCGTATGTCTGAACAGGAACTAGCAGAATGTGATAAATTCTGTGAAGATTATAAATTTTTCATGAATTCAGCCAAAACAGAACGTGAAGTCAATCAATTTGTGATTGCAGAATTAGAAAAAAATGGTTATGTTTTATTTCAGGCAGGTATGGAATTACATGCTGGTGATAAAATTTATGTCAATAATCGTGGCAAATCTGTGATTATGGCAACGATTGGAACAGAAGATATTCGCAAAGGTGTCAGAATCTGTGCCGCACATATTGATTCTCCACGTTTGGATTTGAAACAGCACCCGATTTATGAAGATAACGAAATTGGCTATTTTAAAACGCATTATTACGGTGGTATTAAAAAATATCAATGGACAGCAATCCCATTGTCATTACATGGTGTGATAATCAAAAAAGATGGTTCTAAAATTGAAATTTGTATCGGCGAAGATGAGAAAGACCCTGTATTTTATATTACAGATTTACTGCCACATCTGGCTGACGACCAGATGCGAAGAACACTTGCACAAGGGATTAAAGGCGAAGAATTAAATATTGTGATTGGTTCTATGCCGATTGCTTGTGATGAAGGCAGTGAATTGGTAAAACTCCAGATTTTAAAAATGTTAAATGAAAAATATGGGATTATCGAAGATGATTTTATTTCTGCTGAATTAGAAGCTGTTCCTGCATTTCCAGCAAGAGATATTGGCTTTGACAGAAGTATGATTGGTGCTTATGGGCATGATGATAAAGTTTGTGCATATCCTGCTTTTAAAGCAAGTTTAGATGTTTCAGCTCCAAATTATACAAGTGTTGTGATTTTAACAGACAAAGAAGAAACTGGCAGTGATGGCAATACTGGCTTAAAATCAGCATATTTAAAATATTTTATTTATGACTTAGCAGAATGCTTTGGTGCGAATGGAAGACAAGTTATGACTGTTTCTAAATGCTTGTCAGCAGATGTCAATGCAGGATTTGACGGAACTTTTCCAGAAGTATTGGAACGCAGAAATTGTGCTTATTTAAATCACGGTGTTTGTGTGACGAAATTTACTGGTGCAAGAGGAAAATCTGGTACATCTGATGCGTCTGCTGAATTTGTCGGCGAAATCAGAAATTTACTTGATAACAATCATGTTATCTGGCAGACTGGCGAATTAGGCAAAGTCGACATGGGCGGAGGCGGAACGGTTGCTGCTTATATCGCAAATTTAAATATTGATACAATTGATATTGGTGTGCCTGTATTATCTATGCATGCTCCTTATGAATTAGTCGCAAAAACTGATATTTGGTCAGCATACAGAGCATTTAAAGTATTTTTAGAATCCTGAAAGGAGATTGAAGCACATGGGAACAGGTAATTATAAAATCTTGGTTTTGAGTCATAATGATATGCCAGTTTTAGAGTATCATTTTGAAAATGTATATATTGAAAAAGAAAATGGCTGTATTCAGGTATTAGATAAGAAAGGTAAGATGTTATTGTTAATTTCTGCAAAACGTAATACAGTAGTTGTGGAACTTGAGGAGAATTTGAGCATATGAAATTAATTTCATGGAATGTCAATGGCTTTCGTGCGAATATCAGCAAGGGCTTTGAAAATTATTTCAGAGCCTTTGACGCTGATATGTTTTGTATTCAGGAAACAAAAATGCAACCTGAACAAGTGACTACTAAGTTTGACGGTTGGTATCAGTATTTTAATAGTGCTGTGAAAAAAGGCTATTCTGGAACGGCATTATTTTCTAAACAAGAGCCATTAAATTTAAGATTTAATTTTGAAAGTCATATGACAGAGGGCAGGACGATTATTGCAGAATATGAAAATTTTCAGCTTGTGAATATTTATGTTCCTAATGCACAAAGAGCTTTAACAAGATTAGATTATAGAATGCAATGGGAAGATGATTTCAGAAATTTATTACTAGAATTAGATAAGAAAAAGCCTTTGATTATCTGTGGTGACATGAATGTTGCTCATCAGGAAATTGACTTGAAAAATGCAAAAGCTAATATTGGCAATACTGGCTTTACAAATGAAGAACGTGGAAAATTTAGTGAATTATTACAAGCAGGTTTTACAGATTCGTTCCGATATTTGCACCCGACACAGCAAAATGCTTATACTTGGTGGTCATATATGCATCAGGCAAGAATCAGAAATATTGGTTGGCGAATTGATTATTTTCTGGTTTCTAATCGCATTGCGAAATATATTACAAAAGCGGAAATTTATCCAGAAGTCATGGGCAGTGACCATTGTCCAGTTGGTTTAGAAATAAATTTATAAAATTATAATTAATTATAATTTTGAGGTGTTAGACATGTTGCTAAAAGCAATAAAAATTCACAAAATTTATAACGGCGTGCCGTTATTGACAGATATTGATTTACAAATTGAAGATAATGACAGAATCGGCTTAATTGGTGCGAATGGTTGCGGAAAATCGACTTTGCTAAAAATTTTACTAGGTGAAATTCTACCAGACCATGAATTAGAAAGCGATGGGCAAATTATTTGTGCAAATAAAACTTCTATCGGCTATCTTGCACAGTCTGCATCATTGGATTCTAATTTGACAGTCTGGGAAGAAATGCAAAGTGTTTTTTCTGAATTATTACAAGTCCAGAACAGAATGCATGAATTAGAACAGCAACTTGCAAATAATAATCCTGCATTAACAGAAGAATATGATAGATTGTCTTCATGGTTTCTTGCTAATGAAGGTTATGAAATTGATGTAAAAATAAAAACTGTTTTGTTTGGTATGGGATTTTCACAGAATGATTTTCACAGACCAGTTTCTAGTTTTAGTGGTGGCGAAAAAACCAGACTTGCAATTACAAAATTATTATTAGAAGCACCAAATTTATTAATTCTTGATGAGCCTACTAATCATTTGGATTTTGAAACAATTCAATGGTTAGAAGATTATTTGCAGACAAGTAAAAGTGCTTTGTTAATCGTTTCGCATGACAGGTATTTTCTGGATAAGCTCTGTACAAGTATCTGTGAAATTGAACGTGGGAAATTAACAAGATATAAAGGCAATTATTCTGCATATATGATTCAGAAAGAACTTGCTGTAGAACGTCAAGAAAAAGAATATATTTTGCAACAGAAAGAAATTGCAAAACTAGAAGATTATGTTGCAAGAAACATGGCAAGGGCTTCTACTTCTAAAAGTGCCAAAAGCCGTCAGAAACAGCTTGATAAGATAGAACGGATTGAAAAGCCTGTTATAAAACAGAAAAAAGCAGGTCTGAAATTTGATTATGAAATAGAACCGCCTCTGGATGTACTGGAAGTTAGAAATGCAACTATTTCTGTCGGTCAGGGAAATGCCAGAAAAATATTACTTGAAAATATTAATTTCACTGTCAGGCGTGGCGAAAAATTAGGCATTATTGGTGTGAATGGTAT
>CAMWUF010000199.1 GCA_947177375.1 uncultured Ruminococcus sp. | reverse complement strand
ACTATAGAAACCTCATTTTTATCAGATACATACCGTTCTACTTTCATATGCAAATCGTATTTTTCACGAAGTTCCATAATTTTTTTCATCATAGTTGAAGCATGATGAACATCTATTGCATGCTGATTTTCCCAACTATCTATTAAAAGCACGGTTTCCTCATCATTCATCGGAAAAAAATATTCATATCTGATATTTCCTTCTTCTGCAAGAATATCACTGACAATTCCGCTTGAAACCATTTCCTGTGCAAATTTTCTTGCATTTCCATTTACGCCACTGTAATAAATATTTATTGTAATAGCCATTTTATCTCTCCCTCTCAAGCTTTCATATATTTTTATTGTATCATATTTTACTAAAAAAGTCAATTCAAAATTCAAATCTAAATTCTTGACAAATTGCTAAAATTATGCTATAATTTAGAAAAATTTTATTTATTTTTCACAGGAGATGAGAATATGCAAGTTTATGATTTGATTCAAAAAACAGTAAGACAAGAAAAGCTTACCAAATCAGAAATGCAATTTTTAATTAATAATTTTACAGATAATAAAATTCCAGATTATATGATGTCAGCTTGGCTTATGGCAGTACGTTGTCAAGGGCTTACACCAGAAGAAACAGCAGATATGACACTTGCTATGCGTGATTCAGGTGAATGCTTAGATTTATCGCCAATTGGTGCAACTACAATTGATAAGCACAGCACAGGCGGTATTGGGGACAAAACAACTTTGATGATTGCACCAATTGTTGCTTCATGTGGGGGATATGTACCCAAAATGTCCGGTCGTGGACTTGGATTTACAGGTGGTACAATTGATAAATTAGAAAGTATTCCTAATTTTTCAGTAAATTTGTCTAAAAAGGATTTTTTCAAGCAAGTGCAGAAAATTGGTTGCTGTATTATTGCCCAAAGTGGTAATTTAACACCAGCAGATAAAAAAATTTATGCATTAAGAAATTTAACAGCAACTGTTGACAGCATTCCGTTAATTTCTGCTAGTATCATGAGTAAAAAATTAGCTTTAGGTGCAGATTGTTTATTATTAGATGTCAAATATGGAAACGGTGCATTTATGAAAACGTCTGAATCTGCAAAAGCATTAGCAAAAAGCATGTTACAAGTTGGTACTGCACACGGAAAAAAATGCAGGGCATTAATTACTGATATGAATGCACCTTTAGGCTTTGCTGTGGGAAATGCTTTAGAAGTCCGTGAAGCTATTTCTATTCTAAAATTTGAAACACATAATGCTTTAACAGAATTAGTGCTGGAATTAGCAGGGCAAATGCTGGAGCTGTCGGGAGCAGGAAGTTTACAAGAATGTAAATTTAAAGCATTTCATGCGTTAGAATCAGGAAAAGCTTTGGAAAAATTCGCTGAAATGATAACAGCACAAGGTGGCGATGCATCTATTATAGATAATCCAGAACGTTTGCCACATGCCAAATGCAGTAAAATTATGTTTGCTGATAAAAATGGCTATCTTGCGTCTATTAACAGCGAAGAAGTCGGACTTGCTTGTTTAACTTTAGGTGCAGGCAGAACAGCTTCTAATCCAGAGATTGATTTTGGTGCAGGTGTTATTTTCCTGCATAAAATCGGCGATGAAATTAGAAAAAATGATATTTTATGTGAAATTCATGCAAGTTCTGAAACACTTTGTGAACAAGCCGAACAAAGATTACGTTCTGCTATGATAATTTCTGAAATGCCTGTGTCTGAACCACAATTAATTTATGATAAAATTTAAAATCTGGAGGGATAAATTTATGTCAAATCATTATGAATTAATAGATGAAACAAATTGGAAACGTGCTATGCATTGCATGATTTTTAGAAATAGTATTGAACCGTCTTTTTGTGTTACTTTTGAGGCAGATATTACGAATTTTAAGCAAAAAATCAAAGAACAAGGCTTTTCTTTTACAATAGCTATGGTCTATGCAATTTGTAAATGTGCCAATGAAATTGAAAATTTTAGATATCGATTTCTTGACGGAAAAATTGTTCTTTTTGATAAAATTGATACTGCGTTTACTTATCTTAATCCCGAAACAGAATTATTTAAAGTTATTAATGTTCCAATGACGGATACCATTCAAGATTATGTGAAATTAGCAACTAAAATTGCAACAGAACAAAAAGAATATTTTACTGGCACATTAAAAAATGATGTATTTCAGTGTTCGCCTATGCCTTGGGTTAGTTATACACATATTTCACATACTAATTCTGGTAAAAAAGATAATGCAACACCTTTGTTTGATTGGGGAAAATATTATCTTAAAAATGACAAATATTTTATGCCTATTTCAGTACAAGCACATCATTCATTTGTAGATGGTATTCATATTGGCTTATTTGTTAATAAGTTGCAGAAGTATTTTGATGAGTATGAGTATTAATTTACAAATTAAAATTTGAGGTGCATACACAATGGAAAAAAATTTTAATGTTGATGATATTAAAAAATTATATTCAGCTTTTATATCGTTATGTGATTATATTGAATATGATATTAATTGTAATAATCGTCCGTTATGGGAAATTATGTGTGGAGCAGATGACAGAACTTCTGTTAGTGAATTTTGCAATGCTTTAGCAAGAATTCGTTCTATTGCAGATATTCCAGATAATCCCAGACCAACTGCTTATAAATTTCATGATTATAGTGAAAATGATTTACACATAAAAATCAATGCATTTAAATTATGGGCAAAATTAAATTATCCTGAAATCACAGAAGAAAATGATAATGGTGAATGGTGTTGTTGTCATGTATATGATAAAATGATTTCATCTGTGTTAAATTTCATCAAAAATAATTCTGTGAAAAAAGCGACGAAACAAGTGATTGATGATTTATTATATGCGATTGCAAGAGATAATGAATGCAGCTATATTATGACAGAATTAGAAAAATATAGCGAATGGTTTTCTTTATTGTGTCGGCAAAGTTTAAAAACAAATTATACAAATGCAAAATGGCAGTTTGCAGAGCATTTAAGCAATTACAAGGGCAACGATAATTTACAAGAATTAATTTATGATTTTTTGGTAGTAGAAGATGAATATACCCAAAGATTAGCATTAAAATCATTAGCTTATATTTACCCCGAACAAGCAGAACAATATGCAATTACATTTTGGGAAAGAAAAAAATTTGAAAATGGTACATTTGAAGATGAATATCAAAAAATTATGGTTTTACATGTTCTGTATCAAATTCATTCACCGAAGTTAAATGATTATTTAGAGTTAGCAGAACAATCAAATTACGAATCTCTTAAAATAAATGCGCAAGAAATACGCAAAAATATACAAAAAGCTTGACATCTATAAAAAATATGATATAATAAAATCATTAATTTATATATCAGGAGGTATTAAGATGATTATTAGACGATTCAAAAATGAAGATTCTGTAGAGT
>CAMWUF010000198.1 GCA_947177375.1 uncultured Ruminococcus sp. | reverse complement strand
ATCTGGTAACATTAATTTTACCATAACAGCTTTTTGCGCATGTAAACGATTTTCAGCTTCATCAAAAATTTCTTTTGCATGGGCTTCAAATATTTTTGCAGTGATTTCTTCTTCACGGTGTGCAGGCAAGCAATGCAATACCATTGCATCAGAATTTGCAACATTCATAATGTCGTCATTAATCTGATAGCCCTTAAATGCAATTTTACGCTTTTCAATTTCAGCCTCCATGCCCATAGATGACCAAACATCAGTAATTAATACATCAGCATTTTCAGCGGCTTTCAGAGGACTATTTGTAATAGAAAAGCCTTTAAAATCTTTTGCAAAATTCATAACAGATTCGTCAGGCTGATAATCATCAGGACACGCAACAGAAACATTCATGCCAACTTTTAAACCGCCAACAATCAGAGAATTTGCCATATTATTGCCATCACCGATATAGCACATTTTTAAGCCATCAAAATTTGCTTTATATTCCCGAATCGTTAATAAATCTGCAAGTACCTGACAAGGGTGACAGAAATCCGTTAAGCCATTAATAATAGGAATACTGCCGTATTCTGCTAAATCTTCTACTTCTTTTTGTGCAAATGTACGAATCATAATGCAATCTAAATAACGTGATAATACTCTTGCTGTATCCTGCACAGGTTCACCACGTCCAATTTGTAAATCATGTGCAGATAAAAATAACGGATAACCGCCTAATTGATACATACCAGTTTCAAAAGAAACACGGGTTCTGGTAGATGCTTTTTGAAAAATCATACCAAGTGTTTTTCCCTCTAACATAGGGTGTGGAATGTCATGTTTTGTCTGATATTTCAACTTATCAGCCAAATCAAGTATATCAAAAATTTCTTGTTGGCTTAAATCCAACATTTTTAATAAATGCTTCATATATAAACAGCTCCTATCATTAATTTAATAAATATTATTTATTTTTCCTGTAAAAAATTACCATACTTCAACCATTTTATGACTGATATAACAAGTAGTGCCATTGTAAGAAATTTTATACCAATAGCCATCATAGCTCAGGACATCAAACGAATCGCCTTCATATAATGTAAATAATACATTATTATCAGTTTCTTTATTAGGAGAACTACGCACATTGGCACTTGCAACACTTACACAACCTCTTGTTGCATTTGGATTTTCTGGAGCTGCTGGACTTTCTCCATAAGTAATATAAGACTTTCCAACATAACCATGTAAATCATAACCATTGCCACTATCTGTACTGATATAATACCAACTGTCAACAGCTCCTAATACTGTTAAAGAATCGCCATAATATAGCATATTTGCTTCACGTTTCGCACTGCTTTTACTTGGCTGTGCATAGATATAAACAGATTCCGCAGAACACCATGCATTACGCCCTGAATCTTCTGGAACATAATTAGAATAAGACGGCACGGGGTCGGCAATCTGAAACCCATCACTATCAGATATAAGAACAATATTAATTTCATTGCTAATCTGATTATTCACTAAAGCATTTCCAGAATCTGCATTAACAGGATTAGAATCAGGAATATTTCCAGAATTTTCAATATTAGCAACAGGTTCTGCTGGTGTAATATCTGCATTCTGTGCAGGTTTATTTTCATTTGTAACAGCTTCTGGTTTTGTAAAAGAAATATTCTCAATTTTGACATAACCCTGTGTTCCACCATAAGAAATATTTGCCCAATCGCCATTAATAGAAAATACACTAACTGGTTCACTATGAAACATTTTAGAAAGCACCTGAGAGCTATCATCCATTTCAGCATATAAATCTGTTGCATCTTGATTTGCAGTTAATACAATATAACCTACAGAAACAGACTGCGAATCTTGATTTGCATTTTCTAGCGTAGGATCTAGTGTTTCTTCTGAACTTGACAGCATGACACCACAGCCAGTACTAAAACTTGCAATAATTCCTAGCAATCCCAATATGATATATTTTTTCATAACAAATTCCTCCTATGGTTTTATTATAACATATATTACAACCAATTGCAAGAAATAATTTTTATATTAGCCACTAATACAGTTTGTAATTTACAAGAAAATTAAGAAATTACATTTTATGCACAAGTAAGTACCTGTACATTTGGCATACTGCATACCTCTACTAAGTTCAGCCATAACTGACTGTTCCAAGCTACTTGTTTTATTAGATATCTCTTCATGATATTCAGGGAACCATTAATTTCAAGAAAATCAAGATGTTTCTTCTTTATTTTCTTTATTTAAAAAATCTGTTTTATACACTTGCAAAGAATAGCAAGCCCTTCTTCCAGCTCCTGCATGCTAATAGTTAAAGGCGGTAATAATCTGATTCTGTCTTTTGCCGTTAAAACAAGCAAGCCATTTTCCAGACAAGCTTTTAAAATATCTGGTGCTTTTTTAGATTTTAATTGAATCCCTACCATGAGACCAATTCCAGAAACTTCTTGTACTTCATCTAAAGCAGATAATTTTTCACGTAAATATTTGCTTTTTTCCTGAATACTTTCTAATACGCCGTCTTGTTCCAGAATTTCTAATACTTTTACAGCTCCCGCACATATAACAGGATTTCCCCCAAATGTTGAACCATGTGAACCAGCATTTAACACATCTGCACATTTCTGATTCGCAAGACAAACACCAATTGGCAAGCCTCCGCCTAAACCTTTTGCAGTTGTTGTAATATCTGCTTTACAGTGATAATATTCTCCAGCAAATAATTTGCCAGTTCTGCCGATTCCAGTCTGTACTTCATCAGCAATCATTAAAATATCCTGTTCATCACAGATTTTACGAATCTCAGCAACAAATTCAGCATCAAGAGCCATGACACCACCCTCACCCTGAATATATTCTATCATGATTGCACAGACTGTATTATTTAAATTTGCATGCAAATCTGCAATGTCATTAGCTTTTACATACTTAAATCCTTCTACAAACGGGAAAAAATAATTATGAAATACATCTTGTCCAGTTGCAGACAATGTTGCAAGCGTTCTGCCATGAAAAGAATTTACTAGTGTAATAATAGTATTTCTATTTTTTCCATATTTATCAAAGCTATATTTTCTGGCAAGTTTTATGGCACATTCATTCGCTTCAGCTCCACTATTGGCAAAAAATAATTTTTCATAGCCTGACATACTGCATAATTTTTCTGCAAGTTTTGCCTGTGGTTCATGATAAAATAAATTAGACGTATGCTGTAATTTTTTCACTTGTTCACAAACGGCATCTGCCCATAGATTATTACAATAGCCCATTGAAGTAACACCAATACCACTGCTAAAATCAATATATTTTTTACAATTTTCATCATAACAAGTCGCACTATTGCCTTTATCAATTACTATTTGATTTCGTCCATAAGTCGGCATAGTATATGCGTTTGTCTGTTCAATTACACTCATAAATGTTATCTCCTTTTATT
>CAMWUF010000197.1 GCA_947177375.1 uncultured Ruminococcus sp. | reverse complement strand
CCCCCCCCCCCCCCCCCCCCCCCCTTTTTTTTTTCCTGATACGGCGACCACCGAGCTCTACACCCTAGAGTTCGGCGGCAGCGTCAGAGGTGTATAAGAGACCGGTATTTTTATGAATCCAATGGCAATTATGCAAATTAAACCTTTGTTAGAGAAATTCCAACAGAGACATCCAAAATTTATCCAGTTTTTTAATTATGCTGGTCAGCAAATCGGTGAAGATAGTTTGATTGAAATCAGTGTGACTTCTCCAGATGACAAGAAAATTGTCACAAATATTAGATTATCACAAGAAGATTTAGAATTAATTGAGAAACTGAAATCTTTGATAAAATAATCAAGCATTTTGCAAGTGAAAATAATTGCAAAAATGAATCTATACAAATTTGATTATCTATGTTATAATAAATTTAAAATAAATTCTGGAAAAGAGGGTATGAATTCACATGAAAAAATTTTTACATCTTGCTGATTTGCATATTGGCAAGAAATTAGGGGATTATCCCCTGCTGGAAGACCAGAAATTAGTATTGCAACAGGCAATTGCAGCTGCAAAAAACTGTGATGGCGTTTTAATTGCAGGGGATATTTATGATAAATCTAATCCTAGTACAGAAGCAATGGCTGTATTTGATGAATTTTTGACAAAGCTTTATGAAGCAAGAAAACCTGTATATTTAATCAGTGGGAATCATGACGCTTTCGGAAGAATTTCTTATTTTGGAAAAATTCTTGAAAACAATCAGATTACTATGCCTACAGAATTTACTGGCAAATTGCAAGCAGTTAATATGCCTGATGATGAAATTCAGATTTATTTATTGCCATTTATTACGCCTACTAGAGTAAGGGCAATTTATAAAGACCCAAAAATAGAATCTTATCAAGATGCTGTGGAAATCGTTTTAAAACATTCGGACATCTCACAGGATAAAATTAATATTCTAGTAGCACATCAATTTATTACTGGAGGCACAAAAAGCGATGAAGAATTTGCTGTTGGTGGTTTAGATAATATTAATGCGTCAGTTTTTGATATGTTTGATTATGTCGCATTGGGGCATTTACATAAGCCACAACAATGCAATAGAGAAACAATTCGTTATGCTGGTTCGCCGTTAAAATATTCCCTTGCTGAAGAACATCATAACAAAAGCTTTACTGTAATAGAAATTCAGGATAAAAATAATATTAAAATTAATTTAATTCCAGTGCAGTTGCCTCATGATATCAGAACCGTGAAAGGCAGTTCAGATGAATTATTTAATACATCAAGAACAGAAGATTATATTTCTGTGATTCTTACAGATGAAAATCCAGACCCTGATGCAAGAGCGATATTAAGAGATAATTTTCCAAATATGATTCAGTTCAGAATCGAAAATTCGAAAATACAAGTAAGTCAATCTGTGTCTGTGACAGAATCATTAGAGAAAAAATCACCTGTAGATATGCTGAATATGTTCTATCAAAGCAGACATAATTCCCAAAATCTTACTGAAAATCAATTACAAATCGTCCATGAAATTTTTGCAGAACTGGAAGAGGAGGGACTATAAATTTATGAAACCATTAAAATTAACAATGAAAGCATTCGGAACATTTGCCAAGGAAACTGTGATTGATTTTCAAAAATTTGAAAAAGATGGCGTATTTTTGATTTCTGGCAACAATGGCTCAGGTAAAACAACGATTTTTGATGCAATTTCTTTTGCACTGTATGGAGAAACAAATTCTGAATCAAGAAATACAAAAACAGTGCATTCTGATTTTTGCAAAGCAAAAGAAAAAACATCTGTTACATTGACGTTCTTACATCAGAATAAAATTTATACAGTCAAACGTTCTTTAAAATCTACAGTAGAAAACGGAATAATAAGATATAAAACAGATGAAACTGTTTTATATGCTGGCTATGAAGAAAATAATTACATTCTTCAAGAAAGATTAAAATTAGTAAACAAAGAAATAGAAGATATGCTCGGATTGTCCAGAGATGAATTTGCCCAGACTGTCATGATTGCACAAGGAAAATTCAGAGAAATTGTGGACGCAGATTCTAAAAAACGTGGCGAATTATTTCAAAAATTATTTCATACTGAAATTTATGAAAAATTTACATGTAAATTAAAAATTCGCCGTGATACTTGCAAAGCAGATTTTGAAGATATCAAGCAGCAAATTGAAAGCAGTTTGCAAGCAATGTATTTTAGACCTACATATCAGCCTGATAAGCAAGTTTCTATTTCTACTGCTGAAATTTATTTACAAGCATTGCAAAAACAAAATCTTGCTTTTGCACAGGAAATTGCAGAACTAGAATCTCAGAAAAAAACTTGTCAAGAAGAAATAAAAAATTTAGAAAAGCAAATTACACAGGCAGAAGATATAAATGAAAAACTAAAAAGACTTGCACAACATCAAGCAGAGTTAAAAATATTACAAATGCAACAACAAGAAATACAAGCTAATAAAATTAAATTGGATAACGCAAATCATGCATTGCAAATCATTCCAATAGAAGACGCTATAAGAAAAACAGAAGAGAGATTAAAGATTGCCCAGAAATTTCATGAAAATACTGAAAATAAATATCATTCCCAAGAAATGAAATGTCAGCAAGTGGAACAAGCTTTACAAAAAGCAAATCAAGATGCATTAGAATTAGAAAAATTATTAAAAGAAGAAGTTGCATTAACACAAGTACTTCCAAAATTTGAAGAATTTCAACAAATGCAATCCAATTATCAAAAATGTATAAAAGAATCAGAAAAACTTGGTCAGAAATTAAAAGCTGAAAGAGAAAAATATGATAGATTAGATAGACAGTTTTATTTGGGACAAGCTGGGTTATTAGCTGAACAGCTCCAATCTGGAGAACCTTGTCCAGTTTGTGGCTCTTTGGAACATCCAAAACCTGCTGTAAAAACAGAATCTGTGCCTACTAAAAAACAGCTTGAAGATGCTAAAAAATTATTGAAACAAATAGAAACATATTTTCATGAAATATCTGAAACATGTGCAAAGTTATTAGGAGGATTAAAAACACTCGAAGAAAAAAATCCTTTATTATTAGAAACTACTTCGCAGGAGATTACACAAAGATTAATTCTTTGTCGCCAAAAAATTAAAAAATTAAAAACTGCACAGGAATCTGCACAAAAGGTATTCAACAATGCAAAAAATGAATTAGAAAAACTAAATGGACAACGACAGGAATCAGAAAAAAATATTGCAAGTTTAACACAGGATTTGCAGGATTATCAAGAAAAATTTTATTCTGCTTTGCAAGAACATAATTTTATAAATATACATGCATATCAGAATGCAAAATCAAGCTATTCTAAAATTCAGAAATTAGAGCAGGAAATTAAAAATTATGATACTAAAATAACACAGTTACAGACAACAATTGGAGATTTAGAAAACGAAACTGCTGGAAAATCTAAAATAGAAATTG
>CAMWUF010000196.1 GCA_947177375.1 uncultured Ruminococcus sp. | reverse complement strand
TGATTACAACAATTCCAATTTAGATGAGACTAAACTTTCATGCGTATGGTCTGGTTTAATTTATAAAAATACTTGCTATTTTACGAAGACTATGATATAATAGAAAAATAAGTATCACATAGAAAAGGAGATTATGTATGAAATGGAAAGATTTTTTTGAAGACTGTATTCTTGAACGTGGATATGGTTATTATCGCTCCGGAAATGTAGAGGATTTACTTGTCAGAAAAGAGGAAATTATAGCTGTTGTTTATGGAACAGAGGAATATGATGTTTCCATTACGCTTGACGGCGGAGAGATTATGGAAATGGAATGTACGTGTCCCTATGCCGAAGATGGAAATTACTGCAAACATATGGCGGCGGTTCTTTATATGGCTGAAAAAGAACCAGCTTCGGTTTCTTGCCCTGCTTCAGAAATTGAAGTCATTGTAGAACAGGCAGATATTTCTGAAATAAAAAAATTTCTGATTGAGATTTTACAGAACGATGAATCACTTTTGCTAAAACTGAAGTCTTCACTCACTAAAAGTCCAGAAGAGATTGATATGAAACTCTATCAGAAACAGATTGACCGGACAATCAGAAACTACAGTGACCATTATGGCTATATTGAATATGATGATGCTGGCAGTTTTATTGATGAAATGCTTGAATACCTTGATTATGATATCCAAAAACTGATCGACCGTAATCTTCTTGAATCTGCATTTGAATTAAGCAGTTATCTTTTTCTGAAAGTCTCAGCTGTGGAAATAGATGACTCTAATGGTGAACTTGGAGAATTCGGCTGCCGCTGTCGTGAAGTCTGGAATGACATTCTTGCTCAGGCAGACACAAAAGTGAAAGAAAAGATATTCTCCTGGATAACTGCTCATCTAGATAGTTCTATTGTGGATTATATGGAAGAATATCTGGAAGAAATGCTCATGGAAGAATTTCAGGAACCGGAATATCTTCAGGAAAAACTCTTCTATACAGAACAAAGGGCTGCACAGATTCCCTATTCTGACAGCTGGAGCAGACAGTATGAACGTGAAAACTGGGCAGGGTATCACATCACAGTCATGAAACAACTGCATCTCAGTGATGAGGATATTCTCGATTACTGCCGAAAATACTGGGAACATTCCAAAATCAGAAGATATTGTATTGATTTCTGGCTGGAACAGGGAAATGATGCAAAAGCCATTTCTATATTGGAAGAATCCCTGAAACTAGACGAAAAATATTCGGGTCTGATTGCAGAATACCGCCGTCAACTGAAAGAATTGTACAAGAAAAAGGGAAATCAGACACTTTATCAGCAATACCTCCATCAGCTGGTAACAGACAGTAGAAAACTGGAAGACTTCCGTGAACTGAAATCTACTTATTCGAGCGAAGAATGGCTGACTGTGAGGGAAAGCATCTTTTCTGAAACATCTGTTGGTTATGCAGCTGTTTTATATGAGGAAGAAGGCTTATATGACCGCTTACTAAAATATGTGATGAAACAGCGTGATATTGCCGACCTGAAAAGATATGAAACAGTTCTGGCACAACATTATCCTGAACAAGTACTGAAAAAATATCAGGATTTTCTGATGAAATCCGCTCAGGATACTGCTGACAGAAAAACATATCAGGAGTGGGCGAACATTCTTCGACGTATGACTTATGTGCAGGGTGGTATGGAATGCGTAAAGAAAATTCTTGAAGAGTGGCATCATCTTTATCCAAGACGGAAAGCCATGATGCAGGAAATTGATAAGATAAAAATCAATTAATCCGGATAGCTGTATGCAAATGATGTATGTAGCTGTTTTTGATATGAATTCTTAAAAATATCAGAGGTCTAATATAGAAAAATACTCCAAAGTCATTCTGACCTTGGAGTATTTTCTGTTTTTGAATTACTGTAACCATACAAAATTTATTTCACTACGCCGATACCCCATATTGTAAATTCTGTACTTGAATTTTCAACATTAATAGAAACGTCAAGCGTACCAGAATTATTCTTAATATAAGCAACATCCGCCTCAGGACCTCCCCAAGCGTAAAGCTTATTGCCACTGATTGTAGAAGTCTGACCGTTTACTGTAATATTAAGATTACCAAAAGCTACATCGTCTTTCGCACTGTAAACAATAAAGATACCCTTGCCCTGTGTTGAGAAAGTAATAGGAATATTTCCAGCATTTGCATTATGTTTTAAAGTATATGGCAGAGTTGCATAGCCGCTATCTGTTTGTGTGAACGAGCCTGCATTAAAATTCGTTAGTTCATTCAGGGAAATAAGTGTACCAGTAGAATATTCTGTTCCATAGACCGTAGTTGACGGAATTGTATAGTTTTCTGATTTGTTAACTGTTTTTAATGCCTGTCTATAGAAATATGCAATAGAATCGGCAATTTGTCAAGCCTAAATTAGTTTCCGAGGAGGTCTTATCTTTACTATATAGCAATTTCAAATAAATTGCAATAATTTTTGCTATTTTTTAAAATAATTTATAAAGACAGGTGAGGGGCATTTCGCCCCTGCTTGTCTTTTTCTGATATTAATTTATATGTTATCTTGCTTTTTCTTATCTTTTCCGAATTTCAAATCAGTTTTATGCCCTGTTACTTCCTGCACATGTCTCTCAAAATTCCCATAATTCTTCCTGCTGGTATTCATCATCTTGCCATCCTTATAGCTGACGGGATTTATCAACATATGCATATGATACTGAGAACACTCATGGTCTGCCGCATGGGTACACCATAACGTTTGATATTCACCATCGAAATATTCAGCAATCTGCTCTGTATACTGACAAGCCTGTTGTGCAGTTAAATTCGGTTCATCATAAGAAACAATTGCCTGAATCAGTGAACAATTTTTCTCTTTTCCATAGTATTCTTTTACTGCCATCATCTGGTCAAGTACGGCATATGGAGTGTTATAATTCACACCGTTTCCGCCAATATTCAGCTTTCTATCATCTGAGATATAATTGATAAGATTGCCCAGATGTTCAATATCACCAGGTTCTCCACGCATCATTTTAACGATGTCCATAATTTGTTTACCTCCATTTCCATAGAAATCCCCTTGTCTGGGTCTGCATACTTGATTGCCTCAAATGCTTCGTTTATAAGATTCTGCATCTGAATCATTGTTTCAGGTGTAAGACCTTTTTCATCATGAAGCACTTTGTCCCTGATATAACCGCTTGTAGACATTCCTTTTGCTTTTGCCTTTTCAGCTACCATCTGTTTTTCCTCGTCATTCAGCCTGACCGAAGTGACTTTCTTCTGAGTTCTTTTTTTCATATCAAACAGCTCCTTCATAAAATATTTCTGCAAATGATTACTAAATTAAGTACATATCTGTTTCAGCAGATACTTTTTCGTTATTTGCTAATGATTTGTAATACGTTTTTTAAAAAATATTATCCATCTATGATTTTTAGCAATATTTCAATATAATGCAAGGAAAAGT
>CAMWUF010000195.1 GCA_947177375.1 uncultured Ruminococcus sp. | reverse complement strand
TTTAGTATTTATATTTAGTAAATCTGGATATTTTTTGAAAATTCTGCAAATCTATCAAAAAAATTTTTCTAAAATAAAATTTATTTTCAAAAAACAGAAAAAATTTCAAAAAAACGCTTGACAAGTTTGTCCAAATAGTGTATAATAGCGTAGTGTACTGTTTGATTTTGAATTTCAAAGCAGTGCTTATAAAAAATTTTGAAGAAGGAGGAATTATCATGCCAACGTTTAATCAGCTTGTTCGCAAGGGCAGAAAAATGCAACAGTCTAAGTCAACTGCTCCAGCTCTCCAAAAAGGCTACAATGCCAAGAAGAAGGTTCAGATTGACCAGAGTGCTCCTCAGAAAAGAGGCGTTTGTACAGTTGTAAAAACAACAACGCCAAAAAAGCCAAACTCTGCTATGCGTAAAATTGCCAGAGTAAAACTGACAAATGGATATGAAGTAACATCTTATATCCCAGGTATCGGACACAATCTTCAGGAACACAGTGTTGTTTTGATTCGTGGCGGACGTGTTAAGGACTTACCTGGTGTGCGTTACCATATTATCCGTGGTGCGTTAGATGCACAAGGCGTTGCCAATAGAAATCAGGCACGTTCTAAATATGGTGCAAAACGTCCAAAAGCAGGCAAGAAAAAATAATTTGTCTTGCTTGAAATGAAATTAAAGAAATTTTTTTGAACTTGAATTTTAGATTACCACAGGACATTGTGGAGTTTTATATATAATAAACCTCTGCATTGGTCTGACGTGCCGGAGTTTTCCGCACGAGTACCTATGAATTCATGGCATGTATTGTAATGTGAAGGAGGGAAGCGAAATGCCAAGAAGAGGTAATGTCGCAAAGCGTGATGTTCTTCAAGACCCAGTTTATCATTCTAAATTGGTAACACGCTTGATTAATAATATTATGCTTGACGGTAAAAAAGGTGTTGCACAGAAAATTGTTTATGGTGCATTTGAAATCGTCAATGAAAAAACTGGCAGAGATGCACTGGAAGTATTCGAAGAGGCTATGGAAAATATTATGCCTCAGCTCGAAGTAAAAGCTCGCCGTTTGGGTGGTGCTACGTATCAGGTACCAATGGAAGTGCGTCCTGAAAGAAAGCAAACACTTGGTTTAAGATGGATTACAAAATATTCCAGAGAGCGTAACGAAAAAACCATGAAAGAAAGACTTGCAGGAGAAATTCTGGACGCTCTCAATGGTACAGGCGGTTCTGTTAAGAAACGTGAAGATACTCACAAGATGGCAGAAGCAAACAAGGCGTTTGCTCACTACCGCTGGTAAGGAGGAAGCACGTTATGGCTAGAGATTGTTCACTGGAAAAAACAAGAAATATTGGCATCATGGCTCATATTGATGCTGGTAAAACGACCACCACAGAGCGTATTCTGTTCTATACAGGTATTAATCATAAAATCGGTGAAACCCATGAGGGTGCTGCAACGATGGACTGGATGGCACAGGAGCAGGAAAGAGGTATTACAATTACTTCTGCTGCGACAACTGCTTATTGGGCTGGTCATAGAATTAATATTATTGACACTCCTGGACACGTTGATTTCACAGTAGAAGTTGAACGTTCTTTGCGTGTATTGGACGGTTCTGTTACTGTTTTATGTGCAAAAGGTGGTGTTGAACCTCAGTCTGAAACTGTTTGGAGACAGGCTGATAAGTATCAGGTTCCAAGAATGGCATATGTGAATAAAATGGACATCATGGGTGCAGATTTCTATCGAGTTGTTCAAATGATGAAAGACCGTCTGCATTGTAATGCTGTTCCGATTCAGTTGCCAATTGGTGCTGAAGAAACATTCAAGGGTATTATTGACCTTGTTGAAATGAAAGCTTATGTTTATTATGATGACTTGGGCAAAGACATTCGTGTGGAAGAAATTCCAGATGATATGAAAGAAAAAGCTCAGGAATATCATGAATCTATGATTGAACATGTTGCTGAACAAGATGAAGCATTAATGGAAAAATATTTCGCTGGTGAAGAACTCACTATCGAAGAAATTAAAGATTGCATTAGAAAATCTACACTTGCCAATACAATGGTTCCTGTTACTTGCGGTACTTCTTACAAGAATAAAGGCGTACAGAAATTATTAGATGCTATTGTAGATTATATGCCATCTCCGCTCGATGTTCCAGCTATCAAGGGTATTAATCCTGATACAAACGAAGAAGAAGAAAGACCTTCTTCTGACGAAGAACCATTCGCAGCATTGGCATTTAAAATTGCAACAGACCCATTTGTTGGTAAATTAACATTCTTCCGTGTATATTCTGGTGTTTTAAATGCTGGTTCAGGTGTTTTGAACTCTACAAAAGATAAACATGAAAGAATTGGACGTATTGTGCAAATGCATGCAAATAGCCGTAAAGAACTTGAAAAAGTATATTCTGGTGACATTGCTGCTGCAATTGGTCTGAAACAAACAACAACTGGTGATACACTTTGTGATGAAAGTCATCCTATTATTTTGGAATCAATGGAATTCCCAGAGCCTGTTATTAATTTAGCAATTGAGCCAAAAACAAAAGCAGGTCAGGAAAAAATGGGTATTGCTTTAGCAAAATTAGCAGAAGAAGACCCAACATTTAGAACATGGACAGATGAAGAAACTGGACAGACTATCATTGCTGGTATGGGTGAATTGCATCTGGATATTATTGTTGATAGATTGTTACGTGAGTTTAAAGTAGAAGCTGATGTTGGAGCTCCTCAGGTTTCTTACAAAGAAACAATTAAGGGTAATGCTGATGTTGACTACAAATACAAGAAACAATCTGGTGGTTCTGGTCAGTACGGTCATGTTAAAATCCGTGTTGAGCCTAACGAATCTGGCAAGGGCTTTGAATTTAAAAATTCTGTTGTCGGCGGTTCTGTTCCAAAAGAATATATTCCAGCTGTTGAAGCAGGTGTAAAAGGTGCAATGCAAGCAGGTATTCTTGCTGGTTATCAAGTAGTTGATGTAAAAGTAGAATTATATGATGGTTCTTATCATGAAGTTGACTCTTCTGAAATGGCATTCAAGATTGCTGGTTCTATGGCATTCAAAGAGGCTATGCGTAAAGCACAACCTGCTTTGATGGAACCTATCATGAAAGTTTCTGTGATTGCTCCTGATGACTATTTGGGTAATATCATTGGTGACTTGAGTTCTCGCCGTGGCGAAATTCTTGGTCAGGAAACCAGACCAGGTACAGTTCAGGTTGATGCACTTGTACCATTGTCTGAAATGTTTGGCTATTCTAATAACCTGCGTTCTAATACACAAGGACGTGGTCAGTACTCTATGGAACCTCACAGCTACAAAGAAGTACCAAAGAATATTGCTGAAACTATCATGACTTCCAGAAATAAGGGTTAATTTCAAAAAAATTCAAAAAATTCGGCGAATTGCATAAATTAAACAAGTGTTTTTCAGAAATAAATTTCTGAAAAATACTTGCAATTCCGCTGGAAATATGTT
>CAMWUF010000194.1 GCA_947177375.1 uncultured Ruminococcus sp. | reverse complement strand
AAATAGAAGATATCAGTGCTACTCCCGAAACTAACAACAATGTTGAAAACCCAGAACAAAAAGAAAAAATCCCGTATGATAAAATTCTGGATCTGTATAACAAATCATTACCGAAAGCACACAGATTAACTGAAAACCGTCGAAAGGCAATCAGGACAAGACTGCATGACGGCTATTCTGTAGATGATATCAAGCAAGCATTTGAACTGGCGGAGACAAGCCCGTTCTTGCGAGGTGAAGTCAACAAAGCATTTCATGCTGATTTCGATTGGATTTTATCAGATGACCATATGCTGAAAATACTGGAAAACAAGTATAAAGATAGGAGTGTACAAAATTCATCGGACAGCTATCGTCCAGATACAAAAGCATACAGTGAAGAATTTCTCAGGTCAATGGGAGTAATTCCCTGAAAGGAGTAATAAACATGACAAATCAAATCTTGAAAGACCTTCTCAATGGATGGCAGACAAGTGCGGCTGTCACCAAGGAAGATTATACAGGAGCTGACGGATTGCTGTACTGTGCAAAATGCCATACGCCGAAACAGCAGAAACTTGATGAAAAAATCTGGTTACAGTTCCACAAAATCGACCCTGATTTTCCTCGAATCACATATATTGCATGTGATTGTAGATTACAGGAGGAATCAAAAAGAAAAGAAGCTGAACATATTGCACATATTGAGCAAGCTCGTGAAAGATGTTTTCCAGAGAAACCGCTCCGTACATGGCGTTTTCAAACAGATAGAGGAATTAGCGACCGTGAAGCAATGCGGAAGTGCAGAATCTATGCTAACAAATTTGCACAAGCACTAGAAAATAATATTGGTCTGACATTATGGGGCGATGTCGGCACAGGAAAATCATTTCTTGCTGCTTGCATTGCAAACAGTGTGATTGAACAGGGGTACTTCTGTCTGATGACAAGCTTTCCTAGAATTACAGACGGTGCATGGAGTGTGGAGGACAAAGAAGCTTACTTTGATAGCTTTTCAGAATATGAACTGCTTGTGATTGACGATTTTGGTGTAGAGCGTAAAACTGGCTATATTAGTGAAATTGTTACCAAAGTTATCGAGTACAGATGTAAAAGTAGTAAACCCATTATTGTGACAACAAATCTGACAGCTGCAACAATGACAGCCGAATCCAACAGAATTGAGGATAGACGTGTATACAGTAGATTGTTTGAAATGACAAGATGGATACAAGTCAAAGGCAGTGACCTCAGAGGAACACTCAATTTAGAAAAAGCAAAAAAATCTATGGAGATTTTCGGATTCTGACAGGAAGGGAGCTAAAAAAATGGAAGAAACAAGAATTATAATTACATATGGTAAGAAAAATATTGACGTTTATTTGAACAATCCAGATGCAACCACAAAGGAACTGCTTAAGATGCAATGCTGTCTTGTTAGCGTACTTATCAATGATATGGTAATCAGAGGCATGACAGTTTCAGAAGCACTTAGAAATATCAGGCGTTCTTATAAAGATGCTATCAAAATGTATGCGGATGATGTGTCAGGAAAGTAGATGTAAATTAGACATTTACTTCACAAATTTTAAAAATTGTAAAGGAGGACAAGCTAATGCTTACAAAAAGAAACCCTGATGGCACATGGAGCTGTCAGGGAGTAGACTTCGGGGAAATCAACGGGAATGTATATGGAGCTTTATGCAAACTCCGTGATTATGAAAAATCAGGATTTGAACCTGATGACCTCGACAGAGTTATTGAAAATATTCACATTGGCTCAGACATTCAGGGTTATGTTGTTTTTGGAATATGGAATGACTGCTGTATTGCGGAGAATCCAAATGCACCTGAACCCTTTGTTGTATGGGCAATTGATGGTTGGGGTGTGAGAGCTGGAAAATATTTTGGAAACTTTCAACAGGCACAGAAATGTTTCTATCAGGCAGCAATTACATCCAGACCGAATAAAACTGAATACTGGAAAAAGTAGCCCAAACAGTGAACGAGTTCCGTTAACTGTCGGAAACTGTAAAAAAATCCACTTCGGCTTGTTTCTGGGTGGATTATCATAAAGTTTATGAGCTGTAACGGATTTCCAGATAAAAATCACATAACTAATGGTGTGAAATCTGAATGCCATACAAGCCGTTTTCAATCAAAAATAAAACGTTGGTGGAATAGCGTTATTCCACCAACATTTGAAAAATAAAAAAATAGTAGGTGAATTTCTATGATGACATTTGCACAGCTGGGACAGCTATCCTTACAAATGCAAATGCTTTATGTTCAGGGCGTAAATTCTGGTTCGAAGCCTGATGACCTGATAGAATTGCCAGATAATGACTTACCATTTTCTGTTTCAGAATTTCCTGAAACACCAACAATTAAAATTTGCACAGAAGCATTCTTGAATTTAAAAAAATATACAGTAAGGCAAAGCACTTATCATAGGTACATACGTTGTTTTAGAAATTCTGTGCTGCCGTTCTTTGGAGATATGCAGTTAAATTGTATCAGTGGAAAAGTAGTGCAAGAGTTTGTAAACGCAATGCTACGTCAAGGCATGAATCCAAAGTCAATCAAGTATTGTGTTACTATGCTGAAAAGTGTTTTGCTTTGTGCGGAAGCTGATGGAATCATTACCATGCCCGTTATCCGTCCCCAATATCCGAAGCAGTGTAAAACAGAACGTCCAATTTTATCAGATGAAGATTTTTACAGATTAAACAATTATCTTTTACAGGAAAACAATTCTGTTTCTACAGCATTGTTAGTTGTAATGCACACCGGAATCAGAATTGGTGAAGCTTGTGCTTTGCAATGGTCTGACGTTGACTTTAAGACCAATAGTATATACATCAGAAACAGCGTGAAACGCTATTATGTGCTAGACGAAAAACGAACCGTCTGCGAACTGGGCGAACCAAAGACACCCAAGAGCAAACGGCGAATATATATTTCAAAATGGCTTGTTAATATTTTGAAACAGCGTCAGGGCAAGGGCTTTATCTGCACTGGAACAGAAAAATTTTGCAGTCCAGAATCTTTGCGAAATGTGTTCAACAGAAGATTGAAAAAACTAAACATTCAGCACGTTAGATTTCATGACCTAAGACACGGATTTGCAACAAGAGGCAGGGATTGACCCAAAGACTGTGGCAGAAATTTTAGGGCATGAACATTGTGACATCACATTAGATATTTACACTTCCTGCACGGCACAAATGCAGATTGAAGCTATGGAACAAATTCAAAAAAAGAAGTGAGGAGATATTATTTTATGTTAAGAACTGGATTTGAAAATCTGACTGGAATATATGAATCAGAAAATTTATTTGAAGTAATTGAAGAAGTCTACCAACAGTCTGGTCTGAGTAAGTGTGATTTTTGCCATCAGTACAAATTTAATGTTGGTAGACTTGCTGAAAAAATCCAGCAAGAAACAAACAAGCATGCGTGCCAGACAACTTACCTGTATGGAACAATGCTAGGTAATGCAAGAATGAAA
>CAMWUF010000193.1 GCA_947177375.1 uncultured Ruminococcus sp. | reverse complement strand
CTTTTAAAGCTACTAGCAAGCTCTACACGGCGTTTTACTAAAAAAATTGTAAAACTATACCCCTATTTTTTAACACGCCTAAAAATGCCTTTTAAATCGAAATTAGAGGTATATAAAAAATTCCGTCCAGTACTTTTGCACTGGGCGGCATTTTTTATGATTATTTACAAATCCATGTACATAGGAATGCAACCATCCAAAAATTTTGATTCGGATTGTAACATAAAATCTTGAAATCTGGTAAATCCATTTTTAATATAAAAATTCTCTGCTTGCGGAACAGCATATAAAATAATTTTATCAGCCCCACATATTTTTTCAGTAAAATCATAAATTTTCGCAATAACATTACTGAAAATATAGTCACTCAATGTAAACTTATCATCTGGTAAAAAAAGCATATGCTTATAGTTATCATCTACAGCAAACATTTTAATTTCTACTGCTGGATAAATTGTAATATGAGAATTGAGATTTAATACAAATCCTGAACAGCTTAGAGAATAA
Source organism: uncultured Ruminococcus sp. (assembly GCA_947177375.1). Lineage (GTDB taxonomy): Bacteria > Bacillota > Clostridia > Oscillospirales > Ruminococcaceae > UBA3855. The sequence goes on along the minus strand of CAMWUF010000193.1, from coordinate 2,987 downwards.
TAGCTGACCACGAGATTTTTTTCTAAATCATAAATCACAAAAGTTGTTGACTGTGGGTCTTGATAAGCATGCTCTTTCAAATAGCTGTTTATGACTTCATTCCCACAGTCAAACGATTGTATGATTATTTTGTCTTCTTCTGCTAAAAGTTTACTCATACTTAATTTGATGTTTTCACCATACACAGGCAATTTATTTCTTTCTTTCATTTTCGCAACGTTCCATTTGTTCTTGTAATTTTCTTCCACGCTCCAGAACCTGCTTTTTTAGTTCTGCATTCGTTTTATGATTTAGAAAACTTTCCAACTTTTCAGGGTCGATGACAAATGCTGCATGAACTGGTTTTGCCATTACATCAAACATATATATTCTCCTTTCTATCCTGTCTTACTTATAGTATGCCCAAGAGGAACATAAAAGTAAAGTTTATATTACATAAATCCATGTACATAGAACCAATTAGAATCATTTACTTTATTGATTGGCAATTTTATCACGCCATTTTATAATTATCCCCTGTCTTTCGACAGGGGAATTTTTTCTTGATTACAATAAACGAAATCTTATTTTTACTGTAATATTACTGATTGTTTTTCATTCATGATTGTAAATTGTCAACAGCATACTGTGCTTCTTCAGGTGTAAACTTTTCTCCATATTCCGAAACAAGCTGTTCGTATATATTCTGTGCTGACATTGCCATTGTGGTTTGATAACTAATTGCTTTTTGTAACGCATTATAATTATAATCAGCTTGTAAATTATCAACAGCATATTGTGCTTCTTCGTGTGTAAATTTTTCTCCATATTCAGAAGTAAGCTGATCATAAATACTTTGTTTAGACATATGCATTGTGTCGCTATATGTTTCAGCCTTTTTGAGAGCATTTTCGTTAAAATCTGCAACAATATTATCAATAGCATATTGTGCAGCTTCTGCTGTAAATCCTTCTCCATACTCGGAAGTAAGCTGATTGTAAATTCCTGATTTCGACATATTCATAGTAGAACTATATGTTTCCGCTTTAATCAATGCATTTGCATATTCTATAGGGATATCTAAAACATTATTCTCTGGAACATTTTCTTTTACTTTCTCAACTTTTGATTCAGCTTGTAGGGTTAGCTCTCTTGTATCAAAATATCTTCCATAACCATCATCTGCAATAGTCGATTTTGAATTTATTGCTTTGCCTGTTTCTCCAAAATCAACAATAACTTCATCCCACAAATCATCATACTGAGATAATTCAAGAATATCATCTGTTATTGATGAATTACGGGAAAGAGCAATATCTTCTAGGGTAAGAGGTGTCGGGTCTTTCTGACTAAGGTCAACATACACAATTAATTTTCTTTCTTGGTATACTACATCTGCAATAGTCTCATTTTCTCCAACATCACCTTGAATGACCGACTTTACATCTTCAACAAAACTTTCTCCAGAGATGTTGTTTTCTGGTTCTTCTATTGTTTCTTCTGGTGTAGATTCTGTTTCTTGTTCAGTAACTGATTCTAAAACAGTTTCAGTAGTATCAATTGTTTCTTCTGCAAAATTATTATCTGACGTTGTAAAATTATTTTCTAAAGTTTCACCGCATGATACAAAAGTTGATAATATCATTAATATACATACTAATAATATATGTTTTTTCATTTTCATTTATTTCCTTTCATTTTTGTTTTTTGGATAATCATTTGCATGATTTCTATCTTATCTTCATAATCAAGCATTTTGAACCGTTTTAAAAGTTCTTCTTGATTTTCGTCTTGTGAGTCGTCTACATGGTTAAATGTAAAATGTGAACTGTCTTTGCTAACAGCTTGAATTCCATCATGAATTGTGAAATTGTCACTTGCTATGTTTGGATTGTCTGTCCTGCCTAGAAGATAGTCAACGGAACAATCAAGATAATTTGCTAATATGTCTAATTTTATGGCAGTTGGCATACTTCTTCCGTTTTTCCAGTCACTTATATTACCTGTAGATATACCTGTTGCAGCAGCTACTTTTGCTTTTGTAAGTCCTTTTCCATCAATTAGTTTGAATAGGTTATCCAAATTTACCACAAAATCACCCTCTTATTTGTAAGAATATACAAAATATCTCTTATATACGAAAAACTCGTAAAATTATATTGACTTTCTCGTAAATAAGTGATATACTGTAATTGTTCCCAAGGGAACACAGCAAACTAAAAAGAAAAAACCGAAGTGGCTTATATTTAGTTTCATTATACCACAAAATTAGGTAAAAGTCAATAAGTTTGTTAAAAAATTATATCTTGAAAATAGAACAGAGGTGATAACATGGAGCTAGCAAGAAATCTAAAATATTTCAGAGAATCTAAAGGAATGACACAAGCCGAGCTTGGTGAAGCGGTTGGACTTTCAAGGAGTTCTATTGCCAAGACTGAAGCTGGCTGGAAAGTTCCGAGTTTTGAAAAAATCCTTTTAATAGCTAGGATATTAGATACGACTTGCGAGGAACTTGCAGAAAGTAAACCAACTGAAAACCAAAATTTTAAAAACTGAAAAGGTGGAACTGTCATAACAGAAGGAGGCGAAAGTATGTCTGATAAGAAAAATACATTGAAAGATGGTGACTTCATTAACATTCAATCTTGGATGGTAACTGAACTTCATCTTAAGGGAAATGAACTTATGATTTTTGCAAAGATTTTCGGATTTTCAACAACAGAAGACCAATATTTCACTGGCAGACTGCAATATCTTATGAACTGGACAGGCGGAACAAAAGCGACTGTGATTTCTAACCTTAATTCATTAATTCAGAAAGGCTACATTGAGAAAGTCGAAGAATATTTCAATGGAGTAAAATTTTGCAAATATCGGTCTATTATTTATCCCGGTGGTACAAAAATTATACTAGGGGGGTATAAAAATTATACCGGGGGTGGTACAAAAACTATACCTACACATTACTATAATATAAATATAACAGATAAAATAGAAGATATCAGTGC
>CAMWUF010000192.1 GCA_947177375.1 uncultured Ruminococcus sp. | reverse complement strand
TTATCATTGTCATAATTTTTTTTAATATAATTCAGTTTGGAATACACGCTTTCTACCAATGCAGAAAGAGAAAATTCAATTTTGTCCTTGACATTGGAAATTTTTATATTCAGCTTTTCGCCTGCAACATAAACTCTGCCCTCTGCAATTGATTTACTGATATACTCTTTTGCACGTTTTTCAAATTCCGAAGCCTGTTGCTGTCTTCCTCTGATTATCTGCTGAATTGCTTCTGGGAGCTGAGCTATATTTTTACCCATTACATATCTACGTATCTTCATTGCATTTTCAAGCTCTTCAAAATATGAATACTGGTCTGACAGAACAATAATTGCCTCATTCCCTGCTGAAGACTGCATAAGAAATGGTGCATCACTTGTAGAATATATATCTGACGCAACTGTAATAAAACGCAGACATATATCCCCTGATGGATGTCCGATAACAGTCTCATCTATTTTTTTATTAAACATAAAATCATACTTGTTATGATAGCGATATTTCCTGCTTAAATATATATCGCCGAAAATTGTCTGTGCAATAGATTGCGTAATATTGGCACTATCAACAGAAGTTTCACGAATCTCACGAGCAATATCCTGCTCATCATCTGTAAGAAAAGTATATGTATCACCGCTTCTGGAAATATAGTTCTGAGAGATAAGTCTGTCGAGAGATGCCTGTATTTTCTGTCTGACATTTATTTTGTCAGTTCTTATATCATCAATCATAAGCACGGAAATATTATCTAAATTAGCCTTGATGTCATCTACATATCGAATCAGATACAGAAGTTTCAGTATTTCCACATCATACTGCTCTATTCCATTATTAGCATCAGCAGCAGTCTGACAGCGGTCGATTACACATCTGATAGTGCTTTCAAGGAAAGTATGTACTGTATCATAGAAAAGATAAAACGGTACAATAGCATTTTCATCTTTATCCTCTATCGCCTGAGCAGCTTCTTGAAATCCTGAGAGCATTGAACGCTCACCACCTGAAAGATGCTTTCCTGAGTTGCCATGCTTTCGTATCTGTGCAAGAACATTTTGCATAAGTCTGAACTGATACGGGATAAATGGATATGTTTCAATAAACTCTTCTTCACCTGCATAACCTTTCAAATCCAGTACTGCACCATTGAATACGAAGAGATTTTTCAGAATCGCTCTGTTTTTTTCATAGCTCTCACCAAGTAATCCCTTTGCTGTATCTGTTTTTGCAAGTATTCTCTTTCTGATAACCTCATCTACTGAAGACGATGAAAGACTGAGACGTGTGTTGAATCTTCCCTGAATCTTTGAAAAATCATTTCCACTTATTTTGGTAATTGAATCAATTGCTTCCTGACTTGTTACCATTACCCACACTCTGCCATTACATTTTGTTCCGATTTCTTCAACCATAGTCTGGAGGTTAAGCATAAGGTCAGAATCAGAACCAATATACTGTCCAACTTCATCTATCATAAATAATAGACGATAATTCTTTCCCTTGCTATCTATATATTCTTTTATTTCTTTTACCAGCTGTTCGATACTCAGCTCAGTACTTTCTTCACCATTGAACCAGTTTCGTGCAGCTGTATCACTGATTCCAACAGTCTCAACAAGAACCTCAACAATATCGTCTTCAAAAAAGGCAAATGCGTCTCTTGAATTTTCCCAAGAATCTCCGTGAACACGTTCAAATGCTTCCTTAAATTTTTCAGTTTTGCCTAATTTATCAATAAATTGCTCCAGTCTTGTAACTTTTAAGTCATCTCCATAAAAACCTCTGTGTTCATAAAATACCTTTGCAAAAATTCTAAGAATAGCTGTTTTATCCTTATTTATCGGACTTTTAGAGTCTATGTTAAAAAGAATAGTATCTGTAGGTACTTTTGCACACTGCTCAATCTGAGCAAACATCATCGGGTCATCAAATTTATCTGCAAAATAGTCAATTGCATTCTTTCCTGCAACTACGCCATTTGACATAAGATATGACAAAATTTTCAGGAAGTGAGATTTACCGCTTCCAAAAAAGCCTGATATCCATACACCTATCTTATCCGTAGGTGTATGGATAGACTTTTCATAATTTGAAAAAAACGTACTGAAATGCTTACGAAGTTCTTTGGTAATAACATATTCCCGAAGTTCTTGCTCAATACTTCTTTCATCATTCTGTGCTACTTTGATTACGCCATTAATATCACGGTCAATGTCAGCTTTATACATATTCTGTAAACGCATAATTAAACTCCTATAGCAAATTAAATGCTCTGTAATAATTTCCATCTGTCATTTCTTCAAATAATGACAGTTCCTGACCATTAAATATTCCAGGATAAAGAACAAGTACAGGTATATCTTCAAATATATGCTGTATATTATCCAGTATTTTATGCACTCTCATAAACGGATAAACTTCCCCCACACCTGAAATTACAAGAATATCATTGCAATTATGTGGAGCATATTTCATTTTTTGTATAAATATCTCAGGTGATGCTATTTTCTGAAGCTGATTCATCACAAATTCTCTGCCCTTTTTTTCTTCCATCGATGGAATCGCTTTTAAGATACGTTTGTCTTCACATATCGAAAGAAAAATTTGATACAGATTGCATGCAACTATATGAAATATTGTACCACTCTCAGTTTTCAGCTTTTCAAAAAATGAATTCACAATTGCTTCGTCCTCTGGTTGATAACACAAAACATGTATGCCAACTTCATTAGATAACCCCTTATTCTGCAAAAATTTTTCATCTGAAAGTCGTGACTTTACTTTATCTAAAATTTCAATAATATTACTCATTACTTATCACCTTATATAAAACAGTTAAATGCAGAAAGTGCTTCATAATCTCCCTTTGCTCTTATTTCATCTTCAAGTTCAGGATAAAGATAAACAGGATTCAGTATTTCTGATTTTACAGAATCAAGATATCCACATTCAGTAATGGATTTCACAAGCACCTGCTTAATTTTTTTTATAGTAGAATCACTCCATTCAGCTATTGTTTTCTCCTGTTCTTGAAGCTCATAGAAAAAAATATTCATATCTTTTTTTGTAAACGCATATTCCTGCCTTCTGAACTTTTCTCCGATTACCATAGTCATAAAATCCCATACGATTCTGTTCTGTTTCATAAATGCATACAGACATATCTGTTTAGCTATATCAGCAGAAGAATCAGCCAAAATGTTCAGAAGCTTATCAGAATTAAGTGCATCAATTCTTTTGAAACAGGCGGAAATAATTTTTCTTACTGTTCTTTCAGTTGGATATTGAAAAAGATTTTCTGTTATTATTTTTTCACGTATCTCATCTCTAGTTATTTCCTTGGACAAAAGTGATGCCGTCAGTCTTAACTCATAAAATAGGAACTGCTCGCAGGTGATTCCTCCATAATATTTTTGTTTTTCATTCATACCTATTACTTTCAATTTCACATAATTTCTATACAATACGCACGCTATTATTATAAAAATTTACAACAGCATATTATAT
>CAMWUF010000191.1 GCA_947177375.1 uncultured Ruminococcus sp. | reverse complement strand
CTAAATATATCTGGCGACTTTTTGATATTATTCTATCATCTTTTCAATAAACCGAAGTTTTAATTGATGGTAATAAACGGAAATGTACTGCAATGCCATTTATTTTCTTGTCTTTTTTGGGAACTCCTAATTTATTCAGAACCTTTCCAATTTGTAAAGTACTGTATCTGGATAACTCAAAATGAGCATTTTTAAAATCAGTAGTAGTCATTAGTTTATGTTCAACGCTATTTGGATTTACTATTTCCATCTCTTCCATTCTTGCTAGGATATCAAGTACTTCTGCTTCACCTTTCAGCAGTTTTGTGAATCCTGCATTACGTTTTTCAAGTTTGGTCTTTTCATCATCAGTCAAACGGAAACAACCACCAATGGTAGCACCGCTTTCAATTTCAGCCTGTACAATACTGTAAATCTGCGCCCAGAACTGCAAACTATTAAATGCTACTATCTGAGTATCGTAATTCAAAGAAACGCCTTCTTTGATAGGAATGGTTGCAAATCGTCTGTTTCCTGTTTCATCAATCAGATATTTTTCATCATTTACTGTCCCAACAAAACTGGTTTTACGTGGGTATTTTAGTGAAGTTCTTCCATATGGCGCACGGTATTCATCCATAGACTTTGTCAGAAATGCTTTCAGACTGTCCATATCTTTCCGCATGGTGCTTCCAATTTCGCCAAGTTCTACAATCCAGTTGCTAGTTACTTGAATAATATCATCCTTATTTCTCGTATCAATCGTATAACCCTCACCAAAATACATGTGATTCATAGCCAGATGTTCAAAAAAGCGTGTTTTAGCAATTCCTTGTGCGCCTTGAAATACCAGAACAATATCAAGAGAGAATGGGCTTTCATACTTGTTATATAATCCTGCGACTGCTTGCATGCTCCATTTTCTGAATAAAGTCCGACTCATTGTATCAGTTTCTTCGATGCCGAACATGGTATAGATTTCTTCCAGTCGGTCTTTGCCGTCCCATGCAGTATTTTCAATCATAGTTCTAATAGGATTTACTTTATTTCTGGTTGCAATAATGTTTAAAAATCGTGCAATCTTTTCTGCACTACATTTGCTTAATTCGAATTGTAATTCATTATAGATTAGGTCGGGAACATTTTCCTTTAAGTGTTCTGGAGATTCGTCTTTAAAACCAGTATAAGTGAAATCTCGTAAAATTTCATCATATGCAATAGCATAATTTTTTTTCTTCATATATGCCATTAAATTTTCAATTGTGAGTGTTCCTGTGCCATCAATATCATAATCAGATGTAAACTTTTTCCTTTTTTCGGGTGCTTGTTTAGTAGCTGACTCTATTTTTTCGATTAGTTTCGGGGTATATAATTCTGTTTTCTGAATTGCATCAAGCAGGAGTTGTGCTGTCTTATCTTTGCCTAGTGCTTGCACAATGTCTGAAATATCGCCTTTTTGAGGACATTTACTCCAAATGCTTTTTGCTGGAATAATTTTAACAGATTCCGCAATTTCATAAACATTTTTTGCTATGAACTCCCCATACGCTTTCCCTGTCTCATCATTATCGGTTAAAACAATAATGGTTCGTCCATGTAAATCTTCGCTATATAGCTCATCGTTCCAGCCTGTCTGTCTTCCGCCGTTAGAGGTGCAAGTTGCTGTAAAACCAAAACAGTTTTCAAGTGTTTCTACATCTTTTTCCCCTTCGGCAAACCAAACGAAAGGACTTTGATTATTGTGCAATTTTTCTGAATGATACAAGGGAAGTTTCATTCCGTTCAATCCTGTTGTTTTTCTTCCTGTTCTTGGGTCGATAGCATACCAACAGCACCTTTTTTCGCCGTCTGATTGTTTTGTAATATGCTTTTCAGCAAGTACAGTTCCATATCTATCTTTGTAAACATGTACACGTTTCACACCTTGATTGTTAAATTTTTTCTTCATAAAAATTTTTCTCCTTTTCTTCTTGATTTTTTGGAGAAAGCGTGATATAATAACAAATGAAAAATTGATGTTATTACATCTTCTCCGAATCCGTCCAGTGTTTCCCCATACTGGGCGGATTTTCTTTTTGCAACTCAATCTATTTCTGCTAGGAATCCTGTAAGATGTAGTAATTGTTCTTTCCATAAATCGCCTTTTTTATCGTGTGTTATTTTTAAAAGATATGTCTCATTTCCTGAAAATTTAAATAATATATTAATTGAAAGATATGTCGCTTTTTTTTGAAGTCCAACAGATGTATTGATTTCTTTGATTTTAAACCAATTTAATCTTGGAAAAAATGGTAGTCTTTCTTTTCTTTGAAAAGCAACAGCACAAAGTTCTTTTGCCTCACGTTCTGAAATAGCAAGCACTCTTTCAGCAGAAATCAAAATACCATCCAGAAGTTTTTGTTCTAAAGATTCTTTTTCTGTAATGTCAAGGTAGTACGCTCCTGACGCTGCATCATTTGTTTGGACTTCTTTGATTTTCTCTTGTCTAGCTTTGAAATATGTATTTACTAGCTGACGTTGTACAATCCATGCAAGGTCATCTGTGAATGATTTCACTAGCATTAAGTAGCCTGTCTCAGTAATAAGAGTAAGTCCTCTATTTGGAATTTCAAAAGGACGAATTTCGTCCTTCTGAATTTCGGATGTCCGAAAAACGGACATCTGAACATCGAATTCTAATGTCCGTTTTTCGGACATTTGAAATTCTTTTTGGCTCAATGAATTATCTGATGGCTTGACTATGAAGTAATCTTCCCCCTCAATGAAGTGTTTCCTGTTGTCATTGAAACGCTTTCTTGCCGTTCCCTCTGGTCTTTCATGTACTGTATCAATGTCTTTGAATGTCACAACACGCTTGCCGTTATATTCTTTGACTTGGATTGCAGTTTGATTGATAACAATCTGGTTCATAAAAAATTTTTCTCCTTTACTTGATTTTTTCAAGAAAATATGTTATAGTAGAATCAGAATATTTGATTTCATTCATATTCTCCTTTTCCGTCTGGTGCTGGTTACACTAGGCGGATTTTACTTTTTTTATGTAGCGTTTACAGTTTCATCAGCTTCTTTTTTTTCTACATCTTTGTCAATAGTAGTTACTTTAATATAGATTTCTCGTTCTGGCACTTGACTATTATGAGAATCTATAAAAGCTTCTATAATTCTATTAATAATTGCTTTGTCTTGTGGTGACAATTTTTCATAGTTTTTGCTAGCTGTTTCTTCCATTTCTTTAGTAAGTTTCATGTTTTCAAGCTGATTTATTGGTGTTGCAGGTTCACGGCAAAGCAAGTAGTCTGTGCTGACATGATAGAAGTCAGCAAATTTTAAAACAGCTTGCAATCCAAGATTTCTATCACCTGTTTCATATTCACGACACATAGTATAAGTCATGCCTGTACTTTTTGAAACTTCTTGAATGGTGTATCCGTGTGTTTGTCTTAGTGCTTTTAATATATCTTTAGGCTTCAATTTAATCACCTCCCAATTTTTATTATAACACATTTTTTTAATATGTCAACCCTTAAAAGAGTTATTTTTTAT
>CAMWUF010000190.1 GCA_947177375.1 uncultured Ruminococcus sp. | reverse complement strand
AGCAGGGATTTTATTTTATTTAAAATAGCAATATAATTGACAAGAAATCATGCCATTATAAAGCTTACGGCGTTTGTCAGCTTTTTTCTGAAAATATTTTTCAAATTCTGAATCACCACAGATAATATATAATGGCTTTTGCAAAACTTTCCCCATAATTTGATAAATTTCACGAGCTTGTTTTTGTTCCAGCATACGTTCACCATAAGGCGGATTGCAAACAGTAATTGCTTCTGAAATTGGCTTAAAATTGCGAATATCTGCTTGTCTGACCTGAATATATTTTTCAACGCCTGCTTTTTTAGCATTGGCAAGTGTCAAAGCAATTGCATTTTCATCAATATCATAACCATAACCCATGAATGCTACATCATGTGTAATATGATCAAGTGCTTCTGTTCTTGCATTTTGCCAAACTGTTCTGGGAATACAGTTCCATTGTTCGGCAATAAATCTTCTGTCAAGACCAGGGGCAATATGACAAGCCCGTCTGGCAGATTCAATTAAAAATGTTCCACTGCCACAAAAAGGGTCGCAAACTGTCATATTGCTTTTGATTCTAGCCAAATCTAGAATACCTGATGCTAATGTTTCCCGAATGGGTGCAAGATTCGCATTTCTGCGATAGCCTCTTTTGTGCAGACCAGCTCCCGAAGTATCAAGATAAATACTTACTTGATTTTTTAAAATTACAAATTGCAATTGGTGTAAACTTCCTGTTTCTGGTAAAAATTCACTTGTATGATAGGCTTTCTGCAAGCGTTTCACAGCAGCTTTTTTTAAAATTTTCTGACATGCTGGTATGCTATGCAAAGTAGAATTCAAAGCATGTCCCTTGACTGGAAATGCATCTTCACGGCTGATAAATTGCTCTAAATTCGCTTGATACATGCCATTGAATAATTCTTCAAATGTTTCTGCATGATATTCTGCAAGCAATATTTGCACACGCTCTGCAACGGATAAATTAATATTTGCTTTTGCAAGTGTTTCAAAATCGCCTGTCCAATTGACTCTGCCATCTTGTACAGTAATATTTTGACCACCAATTTTTGCTACTTCAAAGCGTAATACTTTTTCAAGTCCAAAATGACAAGGTGCTGAAAAACAAATCATTTCACTCATGGAAAAATTTCTCACTTTCTTGATTTTTATTTATTTTTATAATTTATACTAATTACGGGAATTTCTGTTTCTGGACGAATAGCCACTCTTACAGCTTGTGCAGACAGGAGCATTTGTAGATTTCCAATAGCCGTTTTCACCTTTTGGACAATAAGCACCTGCAACTAAACCTGTATTAGAACAAATTGGCTGTTCAATAACAGTATCACATTCTGGATAAGTTGCATCAGATTCAATAGAATTTGCATATTCGCCAATGACGTTATACCACATTTGAGCAGAATTGATAGAAGTATCCAGTTTTTCACGGTCTTTGTAACCAATCCACACACCAGAAACAAAATCTTCTGTCAAGCCAATAAACCATAAGTCGTCCCAGTTTTGTGTCGTTCCAGTTTTTCCGACAACTTCTTTGTTGGAAAGCTGTGCATTTCCTGCTGTACCACTGGAAGAAACAACATTTTTCATCATTCGATTCATGACATAGGCTGTTTCAGGGTCAACCGCTTCATGTGGGTGTCCGTCATTTTCATAAACAAGCTCATGATTACCCTGTTCTAATTTGCTGACAACATGTGCTTTATAATACGTCCCCCCATTACCATAAGGAATATACGCATTTACCATGTTTTTGACTGTAACACCATACGTTAAGGCACCTACACTTAATGGCGACAAGTCTTTGTCAGAATAACCATTCGGGTCAACTTCTGTTAATTCCAGCCCCATTTTTTCTGTGCTGAATTTAAAAACAGCTTCTGGTGTTAAACTATCTACTAAACGTGCAGAAATTGTATTCAGAGATTTCATCAAGCCATAATAGATACAAAGATTATTATAAGAATAATTAGAAGATACAGAGTCTGAACTATAGTTTTTAGGCCATACTGTGCCATCTTTTAGCGTCAAACCAGAGTCTTGCAATTTTGAACCCCAGTGAAATTCGTCTGTATAAATACCATAGCCATAACCTGCGACAGGCTTAATTGTAGAACCAGGCTGTCTTGTTTCTCTCACAGCATAATTCCATACAAGAGATTCTTTCTTTTCGCCAACTGCACCAACACAAGCAAGAATTTCACCCTTGTAATTCATGGCAACAAAAGCACTTTGTGGATAAACAACTTCGTCACGGTCATCAATCACACCGTCACCATTTGTATCATTATATCTGGCAGAATTTCTGGTATTAATTAAATTGCTTAAACTTGAATATTTTTCTTCTACATATTCTTGCATTTTTTTATCAATTGTAATATAAATCTGATAACCACCAGAGTTAATTTTATCCAATGCTGTTTTACGGTCAATTGCATATGTGTCCATGAGATAATCTTCTACTTCGAGAATTGCCGCATCGACTGCCCAAGAAGTATTATCTTTTGGGTTATATTCTTTTGCTTGTAATTCAGGGTGCAATTGTTCATATTCATCTGTATCTGTATAAATAATATGCTCTACAAGTGCTTCCTGATATTCATCATAAGAAATGGCACCATGGTTATACATTTGCCATAATACATATTCTTGACGTTCACGATTTCTTTCACGTCCTGTATTAATCTTTTCGCCTGTAATATCATCTATATAGCCAGCAAATGGATTAATCGTTTCGGGTGACTGTGGAATAGATGCCAAAACTGCCGATTCTGCAATTGTTAAATCTTCTACGTCTTTTCCGAAATATTTAATAGAAGCCATCTGAATCCCATTTGCTGAACCACCAAAACCAATATAATTTAAATAAGTCTCAATAATTTTTTGTTTTGAATAATTTTTTTCCAGTGTCATGGCACGGAAAATTTCACGAATTTTACGAGAAGGTGAACGAGTATCCTCTCCAGTGACGTTTTTAATTAACTGTTGTGTAATGGTAGAACCACCACGTTCACTGTCCCAGAAATGCAATACCATGTTGACACATGCAGCAATTGTATTTTTATAATCCACACCATCATGTGTATAAAAACGCTCGTCCTCTGTATAAACAAATGCATCTATCGTATGCTGTGGAATCTGTTCAATTTTAACAGGGAAACGTTGTACAGCATTTGTTACTTGATAAAGCGTTTCAAGCTTGCCGTCTTCGTCATAGCCATAAATATTTGTATTATAGCTTAATTCCATTTCTTCTAGTGTAACAGTTGATGCTTCGTCCATGAAATTTAATACATAGACTGCAACAGCAGATGCTACAATTGTTCCTGTAATTAAACATATCAGAAAAATCGACAGCAATGTTGTCAGTAATATTGAAATCAATTTCCTGACAACCCGTAATTTTCGGCTTGGCTTTTTTTTATTGCGTTCTTGGTTTTTCTTTTGCTTTGCCATAATATAAAAATCCTTTCTTGCTTATTTTTGATGATTTTAAAAATCATACAGTAACATTATAACAC
>CAMWUF010000189.1 GCA_947177375.1 uncultured Ruminococcus sp. | reverse complement strand
CCTAATGATGTATATCAGGATTTAGAATTTATGACTACTTTCGATGAATTTAGAAAATTAAAAAATAATCAAAATTATGAGATTACAAGAATTTTGTAAAACTAGTAAATTATGATTTTTGTAGAAAATTGTGCATTTCAACATAAAAATTTTGTTAGATTTTTTTGCGAATAAGGACTTGCTTTTTTTCGGAAAATATGGTATAATTTCTAAGATTTCGCACGGTTGTGATTCTGAAAGCGAGGTGTCTAAATTTTAGATTGGTTTCAGTCAGCAATCGGAGGATTCAATAACCAAATTTTATATTATAGGAGGAACTACCATGGGCGTAGTATCTATGAAACAACTGCTGGAAGCAGGTGTACACTTTGGTCATCAGACCAGAAGATGGAATCCAAAAATGGGTCAATACATCTTCACAGAACGTAACGGCATTTATATCATTGATTTGCAGAAAACAGTGAAAAAACTGGAAGAAGCATATCGTTTTATTTATGATATTTCTGTTGAAGGCAAAGAAGTTCTGTTTGTTGGTACAAAGAAACAAGCAAGCGAATCTATCAAAGAAGAAGCACTTCGTGCAGGTGCGCATTATGTCAATGCTAGATGGCTTGGCGGTATGATGACAAATTTCAAGACCATTCAGAGAAGAATCCAGAGATTAGAGCAATTGCATACAATGGCAGAAGATGGTACTTTTGCATTGTTGCCAAAGAAAGAAGTTGTAAAATTAAATCTGGAAATTGAACGTCTGGAAAAATTCTTAGGCGGTATCAAGAACATGAAAAAACTCCCAGGAGCTTTGTTCATTGTTGACCCACGCAAAGAAAAAATTGCAGTTGCAGAAGCAAAGAAATTAAATATTCCGATTGTTGCAATTGTAGATACAAACTGTGACCCTGATGAAGTGGATTTTGTAATTCCTGGTAATGATGATGCAATTCGTGCTGTAAAATTGATTGCTGGCACAATTGCAAATGCAATTATTGAGGGCAGACAGGGTTCAGATGCCGAAGAAGCAGAAGCTGCAAATGCTGTAGAAGCTGTTGCAGAAGAAGCAACCGAAGCTGAATAATATAAATAATTAATTCCAGAAAAGAGGTTTTTCATATGGCAATTACTGTTGCAGATATTAATGAACTGCGTCAGATGACAGGTGCAGGCATTATGGCTTGTAAAAAAGCTCTGACAGAAGCAGAGGGCGATAAAGATAAAGCAGTGCAGTTACTTCGTGAACAAGGACTTGCAACACAGGCAAAAAAAGCTGGTCGTGTTGCCGCTGAAGGTTTGGCTTTGGCTCTTGTCAATGAAGAAAATACAATTGGTGCTGTTGTAGAAGTCAATATTGAAACAGATTTCGCAGCAAAAAATCCAAAATTTAAAGAATTTGTAGAAAATGTTGCAAAGACTGTCATTGAACAGAATCCAGCTGATGTAGAAGCATTGAAAAATGCTGTTATCAGTGGCGGTGAAGTCACCGTTGCAGAGGCTTTGCAAGAATTATTCTTGTCTGTTCGTGAAAATATTCAAATCCGCCGTTTCCAAAGATTAGAAGGTGATGCAGTTGTTGCTTATGTACACCAAGGCGGTCAAGCAGGTGTTTTGACTTCTGCTAAAACAACAGCAGGTGCAGCTCCAGCTGTTCTGGAAGCTTTGAAAGACTGTGATTTCCAAGTTGCAGCTATGCACCCAGATTATTTAGTACGTGAAGATGTTCCAGAATCCAGAATTGAAGAAGAAAGAGAAATTATTCTCAAGCAAATGGAAGAAGACCCCAAAATGGCAGGTAAACCTGAACAGGTAAAAGCAGGTATTGCTAAGGGCAAGTTGGGCAAAATTTATTCTGAATTGTGCCTCATGGAACAGACTTTTGTAAAAGATAATAAACTAACTGTAAAACAGTATGTTGACAGCAAGGCAAAAGAAGCTGGTGCAGATATTACAATTACAGGTTATGTTTGTTTTGAACTTGGTGAAGGAATTGAGAAAAAGTCTGATGATTTTGCAGCTGAAGTTGCAAGCATGATTGGCTAATTTTCAAGATTTTATTGCGTATCATAAAAGACGGCAGGCTTTGCCGTCTTTTTTTATAAAAGTCTTGCAAAATGCTTTAGAATATGATATAATAAAAATAATTATTAAATTTTTATCATGAAAGGAGCAAAATGTTTATGAAAGCCAAAAAACATGGTTCTATTTTTGCAGGTTTGCTTGTAGTTGTATTATTTATGATTGTTGCTGGAACAATTTTTTCTAATTTAATTTTTTCTGGAGAACGTGTTCCCAAAATTGCTGGCTATTATTTGCATTTGCAGGATTCTAACGAAATGGAACCTGATATTCCAGAAAAGTCACTTGTTTTTGCGAAGTCGTTGGAAATTTCAGAAGAATTGCAAGAGGGAAATAAAGTACTTTGCTATTTAGTAGATGGAACACTTGTTGTGAGAAATATTTATAAAATCGAACAAACAGAAGATGGTGTGATAAATTATTATCCTGGCACATCACAGGAACAAGGCGTTGATTATGTGATTCCCAGAACGAATATTTTTGCTATCTGCACATGGACAAGTGCTGAATTATATCAATATGTGAATTTTGCAACGTCTGTTGCTGGACTAATGGCATTACTTGTTGTGCCTTGTGTGATTTTAATTATCATGTTGCTTGTGAAGATTGCCAAAAATGGCAATGATGATATGGAAGATGAACAGTTTATGTTTAAAGAAACAGAGCCAACACCTAAGAAAAAGAAAAAAGTAGCTTCTCAACACCCATTGTATAATCCAGATGATGTACCAGCTCCAGATTCTTTAGAAAAGAAAAAATCTACTATTTCAGAAAATTTTTCTGCTAAGCCTGTGAATGAAAATTCTCCATATCAAAAAGCTGTACAAGAACGTGAAAAAACCATGAAATTCCGCCGTCAGGAAATTGAAGAAGAAGCTCTAAAAGTATTTGATGAACCAAGACCTAAAAAGAAACAACAAACCAATACGCAAGTATATTCTACAGAAGAAATCAAGGCAAAGGCACAAGAAATGCAACAATCTGAACCAGTCATAAAACCAAAGCCTGAACCTGTTGCACCAAAGCCATCTGTTCAAAAACCAGAACCTGTTGCAAAACCTGTGTCAAAACCAGCCCCAAAACCAGTTTATAAAAGTACAAGCCCAAATATTGATGATATTTTAAATCCGCCAAATCAAGTTTCTAAAACAAGTTTTGATGCTGACTCTAAAAAAGGCTCTGATATTTCCTCCACAGATTCCATTGATGATTTAATTAAAATACTAGAAAAGCAGAAAAAGAAATTATAATAAAAAAATCCTTGCATTTCAGGGAATTCAGCCTAACAAAAAGTTCAGTGAAAAGCTGGACTTTTTTGATTTATGAGGTATCATAATTTTATCCCTGCTTTCACTAAGAGAGCAGGGACTTTTTTCACAGGCTAGGTATTATTCCTGTCTCTTATCCCCATCTGCCGCTGCCGACGAACTCTAGGGTGTAGATCTCGGTGGTCGCCGTATC
>CAMWUF010000188.1 GCA_947177375.1 uncultured Ruminococcus sp. | reverse complement strand
CTAATATAATAACAGAAAATTTCATACCAAATATGGAGTGTATACTTGCCAATAATAACGGCAATAAGAAAAATATCCCTGTTTGTGCAAATAATGATTTAGAAATATCAGATTCTTCTACACCGATTTTTCTTAACATAGCATATCTGGAAATACTGTCAACACTATCTGAAAGCTGTTTCAGTGCCAGAATCACACCACAGGAAATTAAAAATACTAAGCCAATATATAATCCTAAGAATGTTACAATTGCTCCCAATCCTATGGTTGCCTCAGAAATATCAATTTTAGTATTGACTTCAAGATAAAAGCCACTTTCTAAATTTTGTCGCCATGCTGTTATTACAGAATAATAATTTTCTATAAAAATTTTTTCAATATTATTTTTATCTTCTTTAGAATTAGCATTATAATTTCCGATAAAATAATTGGAATTTTTATAATTTTCATCAACTGCATTATCAGGGACAATAAATATACCTGCATTGATTGGCTGTGAAGCAATATCAATAAATCCATCTTGACAAGCATCATATTTTGATTTTAGAACATTTCCGAACACTGTAATTTCATCATTAATATTTAAATATTCATCATATACAGTTTTTGAAGAATTATAATTACAAATAATCATAAATTCATCATCATTCAGTGAAAATTGTTCTCTGCCGTACAGCTCCATTAATGCATTATAATCACTTAATTTGACAATCGGTTCTATAAAATAAAAATCTAACAATGGAAAACTTTCTCTTATTGTTTCACAGTTCTCACCAAAAAAAGCTTCCATTGTGAAAGTTTCGTCTTTATAATCATAAAAATTTACATAATCTGCAATATGTGCTGTGATATCATAGCCCTGACTTGCATAAATTTCTGAAATAGTTCCAGTTGTTGCTGTTGCGTTTTCTTGATACTCTATTTCAAAGTCTGCGGGACAAAGTTCTTTTAAATTCGCATTCATAGAATTTCTAATAGACAAAGCAGAAGATAATGCACAGATTGTAATAAATAGCATTAAACAAATCACACTCATAGACAGAACCGTTGTATTAATTTTACTGCTAATTTGTCGAAAAGTAAAGCTATTTAAATTTTTATAATACATTTTTTTCATGGACATGACAACTCGTAATAACATACCAGATACAGACCAGAAAATCAAAACCGTTGTGACTAAGCCAATTGCAATCATAATTAAAAATTTCTTTTGGTCTAATCTATTGAAATTCCAACCGACTTGATAATAAGCAAAGCCAAGCCCTGCTACTGAAAGCAGAAAAATCAATACACATAAAATAGGCGATTTTAATTTAATATTTTCTGTTTTTTTACCAGATTGAATTAAATCTATTAATTTTAATTTTGTGATAATCATGCTATTAAAAATCATAACAACTAAATACATGATAGCAAAATATAATACTGTCTTGCCAATTGCTTCACTGGAAATTGAAAATTTATAAGCTGACATGTCTGCTTCAAATAAATTCACTACCAAAGCACTCATTAATTGTGACAATCCAATGCCAACTAATAAACCTACTCCCAAAGAACCAATGCCAATAATTATCGTTTCTATTAATAAAATAGCAGAAATTTTACCTTTGCCCATGCCAAGAATTAAATATAATGCAAATTCTTTATTCCTTCGTTTCATTAAGAAACGACTTGCATAGACAATTAATAATCCTAATACGATAGCAACAAAAATACTAACACTAGATAATACACTAGTTAGCAATTCGATTACATCTGTTCGACTGCCCATGACTTGCAAATAACTTGCTTGTGTTCCAATTGAATTAAATACATAGAATACAGAAACGCCTATAATTAGCGTGAAAAAATAAATTGCATAATCCCGTAAACTTTTACGGATATTACTAACAGAGAGTTTAAAGAGCATCGCTCACATCACCCCCTAAAAGCGTTACAACATTAATAATTTTATTAAAAAATATTTTTCTTGTGTCATGCCCTTTACTAATTTCATTAAAAATTTTGCCATCTTTGATAAATATCACACGGCTTGCATAACTTGCTGTAAAACTATCATGTGTAACCATCATAATCGTTGCTTTATAATCATGATTTAAATACTGAAATCTTTCTAACAGCATTTTTGCTGATTTGGAATCCAATGCTCCTGTTGGTTCATCTGCAAGAATTAATTTCGGATTCGTCACAATTGCCCTTGCAGAAGCAACTCTTTGTTTTTGACCGCCTGACATCTGATAGGGATATTTTTGCAAAATGTCTGCAATGCCTAATTGCTGTGCAACGGTTCTGACAGATTTGTCAATCATACTGGCTGGAATTTTTTTAATTGACAACGCAAGGGAAATATTTTCATAAGCTGTCAGCGTGTCCAGTAAATTAAAATCCTGAAAAATAAAACCTAATTTTTCACGTCTGAATTGATTCAAATGCTTGCCTTTCAGGGTTGTAATATCTGTATTTTCCAGATAAATATGCCCTGCTGTGACACGGTCAATGGTAGAAATGCAATTCAACAAAGTTGTTTTGCCACTGCCTGACGCTCCCATAATTGCGACAAATTCGCCCTCCTCGACTGTAAAAGAAATATCATTAATTGCTTTGGTAAGACTAGATTTATTACCATAATATTTCTCAATCTGCTGTATTTTTAATAAACTCATAATCAACAGCTCCTTTCTGTGATATATTATACAGCATTTTTTAAAACTTGTCGCTCGTTTCATCTTACAGAACATTACAATTTTGTAAGATTAGAATATTAAAATTTTAGAAAATTATTTTTGCCAAATATAATCATAATTTCAGTAAATTTATTCTGTTCTGATTCTGCCAGAATACAATGCCCTAATTTATCGCATAATTTTTTAATAATATATAAGCCCATGCCTGTAGATTTGGCATACATGCGACCATTTTCGCCAGTAAAAGATTTTTCAAAAATATACGGCAAATCACTTTCAGGAATCCCAATGCCATTATCTCGAAAATGCAAGATTTGCTGATTAGATAAATCTTCTATGAAAATTAATATTTCAGGTTCACGCTCTGGCGAAAAATATTTCATACTATTGCCCATTAATTGCCCTAGTATATAGGCAAGCCATTTGCTATCTGTCATAATATTAATATCTAAATTTTCTGTTTTAAGATTCACATTTCTTTGTTGTAGTTCTTCACGGTTTTTAATCGCAATATCTGCAAAAATTCGTTTCACAGAAACTTCTTTGATAATATAATCTTTTTCAGCATTTTCACTTCTGGCATAATATAATACATTTTCAATATCATCATCAATTCTTCGCAACTGTTCAGAATATTTCATATTATTATCATTATGACACATTAATTGCAGACTTGCCACAGGTAATTTAATTTCATGCACCCATAATTCAATATATTCACGAAATTCTATATTACAATGACGATATTCTGCGATATGTTCACACATAGATTTATTGGATTCCTGTAATGCTTCAAATAAAACCTGCCCATCATAAAAATTAGGGGATTCTATCATTTCAGAAATTAAATATTTTTTATGCAGTTCATTCAGAC
>CAMWUF010000187.1 GCA_947177375.1 uncultured Ruminococcus sp. | reverse complement strand
CTTGATGAATATGACCCTGAGAATTACACCAGATTTTTTGAAAGTCATTTAGATTTATTTTCTAAAGTAATTGGCTTATCTGAAAAAGAAACACATGACTATTTGCATAGATTTAATTACTATGTAGAAGAAGCCAATGAATCTGGTTATCATGATGGTGATGTTGTTTCTTATGCAGAATATAAAGAAATGATTCTGCCTTATAATCGCAAATGTGAAGATGATGACAATACACCAGCAGTTATTAAAAGCGGATTTGCATATATGTTAGAATTATTTGATGCAAATTTCAATCCTGCAGACCCAGAATTTGAAGAAATCCGCAAGGAACACTGGGTAAATGACCTTCAGTATACAGCTAATAACTTAAAAAATGAATTAAAAAGCTTGCCAAATGGGCAGAAAAAAATTAAACTCCTGAAACGTCTTGAAATTATTGAAGCATTTTTGCAGTCAGGTAATAAGCCTTCATGGATGGTAATGAACGTTGTACCAGTCATTCCGCCAGATTTACGTCCAATGGTTATGTTAGATGGTGGCAGATATGCAACTTCTGATTTGAATGATTTGTACAGACGTGTAATTAATAGAAATAATCGCTTACAGCGTATGCTGAAATTAGAAGCTCCAGATATTATTGTTCGCAATGAAAAACGTATGTTGCAAGAAGCTGTTGATGCTTTAGTGGATAATGGCAGACATGGCAGACCTGTAACTGGTCCTAATAACAGAGCTTTGAAATCTTTGTCTGATATGCTCAAAGGTAAACAAGGGCGTTTCCGTCAGAATTTACTTGGTAAGCGTGTTGACTATTCTGGACGTTCTGTTATTGTTGTAGGCCCAGAATTAAAAATGTATCAATGTGGTTTGCCAAAAGAAATGGCATTGGAATTATTTAAGCCGTTTGTTTTAAAACGTCTTGTTGATACAAATGTCATTGCAAATATTAAGAGTGCAAGAAAAATTGTTGACCGTGCAACAGATAAGTCTGTATGGGACGCTTTGGAACATGTCATTAAATCACATCCTGTTTTGTTAAACCGTGCACCTACGTTGCATAGATTGGGAATTCAAGCCTTTGAGCCAATTTTAGTTGAAGGTCGTGCATTAAAATTACACCCATTAGTATGCTCCGCATTCAATGCAGACTTTGACGGCGACCAAATGGCAGTGCATTTGCCACTTTCTGCAGAAGCACAGGCAGAAGCAAGATTTTTAATGCTTGCTGCTAATAATTTATTAAAGCCTTCTGATGGTCGTCCAGTAGCTGTACCATCACAAGATATGGTACTTGGTTCTTATTATTTAACGCTCTTGAAAGAGGACGACAAAGGAGCAGGCAAATGTTTCCGTGATGTTGATGAAGCAATGATGGCTTATTATGAGGGTGATGTAACATTACATGCCCCTATTAAAGTTAGAGTTACAAAAGATGTCGCAGAGAAAAAGCTTTCTAAAATTATTGACTGTACCATTGGCAGATTGATTTTTAATGAAAATATCCCACAAAATTTGGGCTATGTTGACAGAACAAATTCAGACCATCAATTTGATTTGGAAGTTTCGTTCTTAGTTAGAAAAGGACAACTTTCTGAAATTATTGACAGATGTATCAGAATTCATGGTACAACAACAACTTCTGAAGTACTTGATAAAATTAAAGCACTTGGATTTAAATATTCTACAAAATCTGGTATTACAACGGCTGTTTGTGATGCAACAATTCCACCACAGAAAAAAGAAATTCTAAAAAAAGCTGATGCAAAAATTGATGAAATCAATGCAATGTTTGATAATGGTTATATTTCTTCTACAGAGAAATCACAACTTGTTGTGCAAACCTGGAATAAAGCTACTGATGATGTAACAGATGCACTTCAGAAAAATATGAACCCATATAATCCAATTCAAATGATGGCACATTCTGGTGCAAGAGGTTCTATTGCACAGCTTCGTCAGCTTGCTGGTATGCGTGGATTGATTGCAAATACTTCTGGTACGACAATTGAAATTCCAATCCGTGCAAATTATCGTGAAGGTTTAAATATTCTGGAATATTTTATTTCTTCTCGTGGCGCTCGTAAAGGACTTGCAGACACGGCTCTTCGTACAGCTGACTCTGGCTATCTGACACGTCGTTTGGTAGACGTTTCACAAGAAGTAATTATCCGTGAACAAGACTGCGGTACAGAAGACGGCATTGAAGTTTACGAAATCCGTAATGGTACGGAATTAATCGAACCTATGAAAGACCGCCTTGCAGGACGTTTCCTGTGTGCTGATTTGAGAGATTCTGAAACTGGTGAGTTAATTATTAGCAAAGATAAATTGCTCACAGAAAAAGATGCAGAAAAAATTCTGAAATTAGGTGTAGAACGCATTAAAATTCGTTCTGTTTTAAAATGCAAATCAAAACAAGGTGTTTGTGCAAAATGTTATGGTGCAAATCTTGCAAATAATAATCTTGTTTCTGTTGGGGAAGCAGTTGGTGTTATTGCAGCACAATCTATTGGTGAACCTGGTACACAGTTAACAATGCGTACATTCCATACAGGTGGTATTGCATCTGGTGGTGAAGGTGGTGACATCACACAAGGTTTACCTCGTGTTGAAGAACTTTTTGAAGCAAGAAAGCCGAAAAATGCTGCTATTATTGCAAGTATTGACGGCGTTGTGCATTTAGAAGAAGTGAAAACTGCTCGTACACTGACAATTCGTAATCAAGAAACTGGTGAAGAAATTACAGAATCTATTCCGTATAATTATAAATACAGAAATCTTCATGAAGGTTCTGTTGTGCATAAAGGCGACCGTTTAACAGAAGGAAATGTATTCCCATCAAGAATTCTGGAAGTATTAAATACTTCTGCTGTACAGGATTATATTATTATAGAAGTTCAAAAAGTGTATCGTTTACAAGGTGTTGATATTAATGACAAGCATATTGAAGTAATTGTTCGTCAAATGCTACGTAAAGTTCGCATTGAAGATGTGGGCAGTAGTAATGAGATTTCAAATGCAGAATATTTATTACCTGGTACACTTGTAGAATCTAAGCATGTAGATGAAATTAATAGCAAAATTCAAGCATTAATTGACAGTGGACGTACAGATTTGTCATTAGTGACAACATCACCTGTTTTGCAGGGTATCACAAAAGCGGCTTCCAGTTGTGATAGTTTCTTATCGGCGGCATCATTCCAGGAAACAACAAAAGCTTTAACAGATGCTGCAATTCGTGGTAAAATTGACCCATTACAGGGATTAAAAGAAAATGTTATTATTGGTAAATTAATCCCTGCTGGAACTGGTATGGATATTTATAACAGTGTTCAGCTTGTGAAAGTCTCTAAACCAGATTCTCCTACTGAGCATGCAACACCATTACCCACTATGATTTAATTAATTTCATAAAAAAGCAACATGTAAAAAAAGCATGTTGCTTTTTCTTGACAAATTCAAGATTCCATGTTATAATAAAATCTGGTGTTTTAAGTTAATAGATTTGAGTATAATTTCAAGAAATGCAAATAAATTAAAAAAAAAATCCGACAGGAGGATATAAAAA
>CAMWUF010000186.1 GCA_947177375.1 uncultured Ruminococcus sp. | reverse complement strand
TTCCTAATTCCGTATGATTATCATCAACTGCATCTAATTTAAATATCTGCATATGATTTCTAGTATAAACAGGATTTTTTTTGCCAATAATTTTGACTTTTACAGTTGCCTGCGTGCCAGAAATCACATCTGCAACAGCAACAGGTTCTCTATAATCCTGATACGCTCTCGGCAAACGCCAGAGCAAATCATAAGGCATAGTAATACCAATTTTCTGATATAAATTAGCACGCTTTTTGCTAACGCTTTTTAAATTGCCAATTGGCTGAAATAATCTTATCATAAATAAAAACTCCTGAATTTTTAAAAATACGCTGTTTTCACAGCGTATTTTCATTATTCTACTGCAATAATATAATGATAAACAGGCTGTCCGCCATTCACAAGCATGACTTCTAGTTTTTCGCCAAAACGTTCTTGTATTTTATTATATAATTGCTCTGCCATTTCTTCGCTTACAGCTTCGCCATAAGTAATTGTAATAAAACCACTTTCGCTAGTTACCAAACGCTTAATCAGCTTAAATGCACCATGATTTAAATCTTTATCCGTGAAAACTAGTTTGCCATTTTCTAAAGCAAGCACTTCGCCTTTCCGAATATTATGCCCCTCCAGTTCAGAATCTCTTGCCGCAAATGTAACTTGTCCAGTAGAAACTTTTTCAAATGCTCTTGTCATAGCAATGCGATTGCCTTCGACATCAAAATTATCATCAAATGCTAACATAGCAGATAATCCCTGTGGAATTGTTCTGGTCTGTAATACACAGACATTTCTGTCTGCAAGATTAACAGCTTGTTCTGCCGCCATGATAATATTTTTATTATTTGGTAAAACAAATACATTTTTAGCTGGTGTTGCATGAATGGCTTTTAAAATATCATCTGTTGACGGATTCATTGTCTGACCGCCTCTGACAACGCAATCAGCTCCCAATTCACGGAACATATTCTCAAGTCCTTCACCAGACGCAACCGCAACAAAGCCAAATTGTTTTTCTGGTTCTGCTCTCACATATGTTTCATCTTGGGCAGCATTCTGTGCTTCACGTACTCTTCCAGCATGTTGTATTCGCATGTTTTCAATTTTTGGCTTAGGTTCATTTACAAACTGCCCGAATTCTAATGCTTTTTGCAATGCTAGTCCTGGATTATCCGTATGCACATGCACTTTAATAATTTCTTCATCATCTACAACGACAACACAATCTCCAATCGTTTCCAGATAGGCTCTTAACTTAAACGAATCTGGACAGTCTTTTTTCTTTTCCAGAATAAATTCCGTACAGTAAGTAAATTTAATTTCTTCGTCCAAATCAACTCTCCCAATTGCAGTTGTTTCCTGTTTTCTGGTTATTTCTTCCGTAACAGTCACAGGTGCTTCTCCATGAAATACATCTAACATTGCTTTCCAAATCGTAACTAAGCCTTTTCCGCCTGCATCTACAACACCAGCTTTTTTCAAAATTTCCAATTGTTCAGGTGTTTTTGCAAGAGCCTGTTCTCCAGCCTGACAAATTTCTTCCCAAACAGCAATTGCATCTGCATTTTCTCTTGCAATCAGCTGTGCGTGTTGAGACGCTACTCTTGCAACTGTCAGAATCGTTCCCTCTGTTGGCTGCATCACAGATTTATATGCTGCCTGTACGCCAATTTCTAATGCATTTGCAATTTCTTGTCCCTGTGCTTCTTCCAGACCTGCCAGACCTTTTGCAAAGCCTCTAAATAATAGCGATAAAATAACACCTGAATTTCCCCTTGCACCACGAAGCATAGCAGAAGCTGATTTTTCTGCAACTTCTGAAATAGTCGCTGTATCAGATAATACACTTAATTCACGTTTTGCAGAATTCATTGTCATAGACATATTTGTTCCAGTATCGCCATCTGGCACAGGATAGACATTTAATTCATCAATCATTTTACGATTTTGTTCTAATTTTACTGCTGCACTGCAAATTGCATTTTTTAAAAGCTTACCATTCATAATTTTTAAATCCTCCTGCTCATGGTTCTACGACTTCATCAACATAAACACGTACATGAGACACTGGAATTCTGACAGCGTCTTCTATCACAAATTCTACTTTATGCATTAATGCACGGATTACAACGGGAATATTCACTCCATAAATCACACGTACATGCAATGCAATCACTAATTTTTCATCTTTTGTTGTAATTGAGATTGCTTTATGCTGTTTATTCAGCAATTTTTCCGCAAATGTTGGCTGTGCAAAACCTGCCACGCCGAAACATTGCAATACAGTTTGTTCTGTAAGCTGTCGTAAATACCTATCAGAAACAATAATTTTTCCAATATGATTTTCCATATATAACATGATTGCCATCCTTTCTATTAATAAAACAATATATTTATTATAGCATATCTTCTGGAATATTACAAGTCTTTCTTGCAAAAAGCCTGAAAAAAACAGAAGTCCGTTTCCGAACTTCTGTGATTCAACAAATTGCAAAAAATTATTTTGCTTCTTGTACCTGTTAGGACTTTAATGTATCAATCAAACCAACAATATATTCCATAACTGCCAAAGAATCTATAGGGTCTACGATATTATCTTTATTAATATCACAAACATATTGTGCATAGCTACTTATTTTCTTTTGTCCAAGAATTGTTTTATTGATTGTAATGACATCAATAATATCAACTTCATTATCATCTGTGGCATCACCCATGACAATATCAAACGTTTCATAACGTATATCACTATCCAATATCCATGGATTCATATATGTTTCTTCTGTATCACACAACCAGTCATTGCGAACAACTTTCACAAATTCATCGCCAAAAATTTCTTTACCATTGCCAATATAATTCACTGTACTATCCTTATCCAGATGAATACACCCTGGAATAACATCTACTACACAAAAAACTGGAATATAGAGTAAATCACCAACTTTAAGATTTTCAGCATTTTCTAAATAAGGCTTAAGTTGACTGACACCAATAACTAAATGAGAATCTCCATGCCATTGTTTCTTACCAGTTTCTGGATTAATTGCATAATTTTTTAAATCCGTTACAGAATATTCATAAGGTGTTGTACTATCACCAGAATAATATGCACCAGTGATAACAAGATTTGCTGGATAATTATCAAAATCAAAATCACTGCACCAATCAGGATAAGCCTTAATCCATTCTGCATTTTCACTTGCATATACTTGCAAGGGCAAACATGCAAGTGCTACAGCTCCTGCTAAAATAGCACTGAGTTTCTTTTTCATAGAAAGACCTCCTTTTAAAATTTAATAACTTAATAATAGCAATAGTTGCCAAAACTTTCACTTATGTCATGAAAAATATTAAAAATATGAAAAAATGTTCTTCTTTATTGTTCAACAGACTTATATCATGCTTACTACAAATGGATGTAACACGCACCCTTTATCCCATTTGATTGGGAATACTTAAAAATTTTTAAAAATTCAAGAAAGACATTGAAAAATGCCTTGAGCGAAGTATCCTTGTCTCCTTGTATATTTTACACATTAGTTAGAAGGGCGGTGTTTCAGCCATATTCCTAATGTAATCTATAATATATGAG
>CAMWUF010000185.1 GCA_947177375.1 uncultured Ruminococcus sp. | reverse complement strand
GTTATGAAACATATAAAAATCATAAAATAAGTTTATTGGTTAGTTTATCAGGTTTAAGTGTGATTGCTTTATTAGCCAAAGCAGATTATGGATTTCGTGGCATGGCGTTTCTATTTTTGATGTATTTACTAAGAAAGCAAAAAATTCCGCAGGCAATTATTGGCACAAGTATGTTAAGTTATCCTGTTGCAACAGGACTTGCTTTTTTGCCGATTTCTTTCTATAATCATAAAAGAGGCTTTATTCAGGGAAAATTTGCAAAATATTGTTTTTATGCATTTTATCCCGTGCATATGTTTGTATTATATTTGATGAAATTAAAATTATATGGCTATGATTGATAGCATGGAAAGGAGCTGTTAAAACATGTATGATGAATCAGAAAATATGTTTGAATCTCATGAGAAATTAGAGAATTATATCAAAAAACGCAGAAGAAAAAAGAAAATTCTTGCATTTATTTTGGCAATTGCAATATTAATTACATTTGCGATTCCATTTGGTATGATGATACCAGAAAAAATACCAGAAGTTCCAGAAGTGACTGACCAGAAACAAGATGCACCGTTATATGCTGTTTAATTATAATAGAATATGCAAGCAATGCCTGTTTATAGATTTAATTTTGTACGAATTGCCGAAACATGCGAAAATTACTTGTAAACGATTTAAAAATATGTTATAATGCAGAATGGTGAAGTATTTAAAAATGCAATAACAGAGGAGTATGGAAACATGAAGAAAAAAGCCTTTTTTTGCAGTATGATTCTTGCAATTAGCATGAGCATTCCGCTAACGGCACATGCAGAACAAAATTTTCAGATTTCTGAAAAACCTGTATTTCAGCAAGATGAAAATGGCAATCTATTATATTTACATGAAGAACAGCCAGTTCTTGGAAAATTTAGCATTATGCCTGATTATTTAATAGGCGATGTGAATCTTGATGGAGAAATTAATGCTTTTGATGCGGCATTAATTTTATGTGCCACTGCGGATGCAGGTTCAAATGGTGGAACAACACAGGAAATATTATTTGAAATGTTTCCTGAATATGATACAAGTGAACAAGTGTTATTATATGCAGATATTAATAATGATACTATGATTGATGCAGTAGATGCTACGAAGATTCTTGTTTATGAGGCGACATTTGGGGCAGGAGCAAGTATGCACCCTTTGGGATATGCAAGCTATTATGCAGATGAAAACGGCATTTTACAAACTGGTTGGATTCAAGACACTGAAACTGGTGATATGTATTATGCACAGGAAGATTATAAATTAGTAATGGGTTGGCTGAATCTGGAAGATAATAATTATTATTTTGATTCTGATGGTAAAATGCTGACGGGATTGCAAGAAATTTTAGGCAAGAAATATTATTTTGATGAAAATGGCATTATGCTGACTGGTTGGCAATTACTGGATAATAGAAATTATTATTTTAATCCAAATGGTACGATACATACTGGTTGGCTTACTGAAGGAGAAAATACTTATTATTTTGCCAAAGATGGTAATTTTGTTACAGGTTGGCAGGAAATTTATCATAAGAAATATTATTTTGATGAAAATGGAATCATGTTGACTGGTTGGCAAATATTAGATGATTTAAATTATTATTTTCATGAGAATGGCAGTATGTTGACTGGTTGGCTTGTTGAAGAAGAAAATCGTTATTATTTTGCAGAAGATGGTATTTTAACTAAGGGTTGGCTTGTACTGGATGATAAAAATTATTATTTTGATGAAAATGGTATCTTGCAGTCAGGTTGGCTGATATTAAATGACAGTCAATATTATTTTGATGAAAATGGCATTATGCGGACTGGCTGGATTCAAGATAATGGTTTATATTATTATCTGGACGAAGATGGTATTTTATTAAAGCGTCAATGGTTATTTTTAGAAGATAAGACTTATTATTTGGGGATTAAAGGCGATGCCTTAACAGGCTGGCAGAATCTGACAGGATATATTTATTATTTTCAGGAAGATGGCTTAATGTCAACAGGTTGGCAGACTATTAATGATAAAGAATATTATTTCTATCCTGAAAATGGCACAATGGCAAAAAATACAACAATTGATGATAAAAAAATTGGTGCAGATGGTGCTGTAACGGTTGCAGGTGTTCCAAGCAGTACACTTGTAACAAATCAGGAAAGGGCAAGAAATGCATTTGCACAATATGGTAGTTCTGTTGGTGATATTTATAATTATATGCGTTCCACAAATCGCTATAAATATATAGAAGCCACTCGGACACTAGCACAGATTGAAGCAAATGGCTGGCTTTATTATGTAGATTATGCATTTACACATTATTATGGCGTTTGCTATTATATGGCTGCAAAAATGGATTTTCTGTTGCAACAAGCAGGCTATGAATGTCGAATTATTCATGCAACACATGGCAGTGGTGACCATTATTGGAATCAAGTGTATATTAATGGCAATTGGGTAAATTATGATTGTACAAACGGTTATAATGCTTATAGTTGGGATAGCATGATTCATGCAGGAAATTATATTTTCTTAGGTTATGTTTATCCTGTATATGAATAAATAAAATTAACTCACAAGAAAGGAAATGTTATTGATGAAAAAATTAAAATATGCACTAATTGCATTGGGTGTATTGATAGCTTTGACTGGTTGCGGAAAAGAAAAAGAAGAAAATGCCCAGTTAGAAGTTGATTCTACAACAACAGTTGCAGAAACAGAAAAAAATTCTGAAACAGAACCAGAAACTTCTGAAGCAGAGTTAGAAACAGAAACTACGACAGAATCTGAAACAATACAGCAGGAAACATCTGAAACAGAGCTAGAAACCTCTACAGAAGCAAGCACAACAGATGAACAAGATATGTCTTCTACAAATAAGTCTTCTACTGTAGCAACAACTGTTTCACAAAATTCTGTGACACCAACAGAAGCCAAAAAGTCAGATACTCCAACTACAACGCAAAATACAAGTGCTGGAATCATAGGAACACCAGCTACAGATGTTACGCCTATAGAAACTGACCCACCTGTAACAGACTCCCCGTCTGTAGACCCAGAGCCAGTTATAACAGACTCGCCTATTACAGAACCTCCAGTCACAGAGCCACCTGTTTCTTCTGGTAGTGCAAGTGATTTAAGTATTACATATCAGGGACAAACACTTGCAATTGGAGACAATGCACAAAGTTTTGTGAATGCTGTAAAGCCTAATTCTGAAGAATCTGCACCAAGTTGTTATGGCAATGGCGAAAATATTAATTATTATTATGATGGTATGACGGTTTATGTCTGGAATGAAAATGATAATTATTTTGTTTATGGCATTGATATAGACGCAGCAAATATTGCACCTGTACAAGGTTATGATATTGGGTCAACGGCTGATTTTGATGGACAGAAAATCATTGATTGTGGCGATAATTGTAATATTATTATTACAGAAGTTGGCGGACAAGTAATTAATATTAGCTATAATAAAGATTTATAATTTTAAAATTATTTTTAAATAATTTAAATAATAGGGTGCTGTTTGCAGAAATAGCACCCTATGTTGTAAATATGATAAGAAAGGCATTATTT
>CAMWUF010000184.1 GCA_947177375.1 uncultured Ruminococcus sp. | reverse complement strand
GTCTAAAAAAATTTAATATGTTTGAGCTGTTAAAATACAGAATGCGAAGAAAATAATTCCGAAATATAATCCAAAACAACCTAATACATTCCAGATATTCGTACCGCCTTCTGTTTTTAAAAGCATTTTTTTAATTTTCGGTGTGGGTGCATTTTGTCGAATATATTTCACAGACCGAATTACAAAACGAAAATATAAATAATTTCCAAATAAGCAAAGCCCGATTCTTAATAGCATGCCTAAGAAAAAACACGGTATTTGTAATTGTTCTAATAAACTTTCATGAGAAATCAGAAATGCTGTCAACGGTTCAACTAATCTTTCGTTTATGTCCAGCATTGCCATATAAGATTTATCTGTCAGCATTTCTAGCATAGATAATAATATATTAGGAATACTGGTGATAATCCAAAGCAAACCGCTTAGAATTGACATAAACCACATTTTGCGATTTGCAAAATAAAAATAAGGAAATAAAATACAAGGCAAATTAAAAGATAATTTTCTGTTGGTTTCTTTGAAACGTTTAAATAACGGAATATAATATAGCGTATTTGTTTTGACAAAACTAGCAACATCTCCCAGACGTTCGCCTTCTATTTCATCATCAGGAGACATGCCACAACAAGGGTCAGCAGCATTAAAAAAATGCTGTTTTCCATCTGGTGTTGTAATGGTAATACCCTCTGGGGCATTATGATATGTCGTAGAATTTTGCTGTTCCTGTGGGTATAGCTCCATTCCACATGCATTACAATTTTTTGCATCTGGCAAATTGACAAAACCACAATTCGGGCATTCTTTTCCACCTTGATTTTTTCTGTATTCATTTTGAACAGACTGCCAGCTTCCACCAACTGCATGTAAAGAATGATTCACACAAGCATTATTTTTTTGCCAGCAATTTCTATGATATGGTGTACCGCAATCAGGACATACGACAATATCGTCATTCTCTTTGAAATCTTCATTACACACAATACAACGGAATCCTAAATATTTTCCCATAAAAAAATGCTCCTCTCCTGTTATGATATGATTTATTATTCTAACACAAAATGATTCAAATAGCAAGTACTTTTTTTGCTAAATCAATATGCCCTGCACTGACATCTGTACCAATGCAAGTTACTTCTATCGTATCACCTAATTTATAAATTTCATTTGTCAACGTATTTTTAATATACCAGCCCTCTTCTATTTCATATTGTCCCTGTGGCATATCATGAATATGCAAAAGCCCTTCTGCTCTGTTTTCTAACTGCACATACATGCCAAATTCTGTGATACTGGTAATCACGCCTTTAAAAATTTCGCCAATATGTGCTTGCATGTATTCTGCTGCATAACAAGCATCTGCATCACGTTCCAACTGCACAGCACGTAATTCTGTACTGGAAGCACGTTCAGAAGCATTTTCTGTAAACTTTGCATAACGTTTCTGTAGCCAATCAATTTCCGCACCGTCTAAGTAATCACTTAAAATTCTATGTACGACTAAATCAGGATAACGTCTGATTGGCGAAGTAAAATGTGCATAGTCTTTCAGAGCTAATCCAAAATGTCCCAATGCATTTTCACTATAACGGGCTTTTGCCATAGAACGCAGTGTTAAATTATTTATCACTGGAAAACAGGGCTGTTCTCTTGTATTATCTAACATTTTCTGAATATCACTAGGTTTTATTTCGTCTGTATTAAAATTAAGCACAGGCTGATTTAATTTTAAAAGCATTTCTTTTAGTATTGCAATACGTTCAGGAGCTGGTTTTTCATGTACACGATAGACTAACGGAAATTTCTTTTCTCTTGCTGTTTTGGCAACTGCTTCATTGGCACATAGCATACAGGATTCTATGATTTTTTCTGTTTTGCCTCTTTGTACAGGTGCAAGTCCAATGCAACAGCCATTTTCATCTAATAATAATGCTGATTCTGTGCTTTCTAATTCTGGTGAACCACGCAATTTTCTTAAATGCTCTAATTTATCTGATAATTCTGCCAGTAATAATAAGCTTTCTTTAACTAAGGCATATTTTTCCTGAATTTCAGGACTTGCAATATTATCTAAAATCTGATTGCATTCATGATATACACCACGGACTTTAGAACAAATCACAGATTTATAAAATTTCTGGCTAAGCAAATCACCCTCTGGAGACAGCTCCATTATTGCTGAAATTGTTAATCTGTCATGTCCTGCATTTAACGAACAAATGCCATTTGATAACGCTTTTGGCAACATAGGAATGACTTGATTTGCATAATAAATACTTGTGCCACGGTGAAACGCTTCTGCATCTAAAGAGCTATTTGGTCTTACATAATGCGATACGTCCGCAATATGAACGCCTAATGTCCAACCGTTAGCATGTTTTTTAATAGAAACAGCATCATCTAAATCTTTAGAATGCTCACCATCAATTGTAAAAATAATTTCCTCCCGCAAATCTAATCTATCTTGTAAATCAAATTCTGTCACGCCGACGGAAGAAACTTTTTTTGCTTCGTCCAAAACTTTCTGCGTGAAACCTACAGGAATATCTTGCTCTGCAATTTTCGCTTTTACGCAACTTTCGGCACTATCGGCACTGCCAAAATTTATAATAATTTTTACTTTGTGTTCCATATGGCGTTGTCCTCTGTGTGTAATTTCACAAAGTACTTTATCACCGATTTTATAAAAACAGCTATTTTTATCATCAATTTTTAAAGGCATTCCAACAATTTCTGATAACAAACATAATCCTTCCATTGTGGGGACAATTTTTCCTGTTAGTCTTGCATTTGGATTCTGTTCTAAAATAGATACTATTTCTGCTTCTGGTGAACCTGTTCGGGACGGAATTTCTCTTGCAAGAATTTTATCTCCAACCATACTGCCTAATAAAAATTTACCTGCAACAAAATATTCTTTGCCATTCTCATCACGAATAAATCCAAATCTTGCATGTAATCTCACAGTTTCCGCTGGAAAAGCATTTCTTACACTCGCCAACGCATAAGATTTTCTGCGTTCTAAAATAATGCCTTTTTTTAATAATTCTTCTATTGCAGACTGATAAGCCAATTTATTTCTTTTACTATGACATTTTTGGGCTAATTCTTGTTTTTGCAGTTGTCCTTTTGCAGAAATCTGCAAAAAAGTTTTAATTTTATGGCAATATTGTTCCTGTTCTTTTCGATTCACAGTTTGCCGATTTGATTTATTATTTTTCTTACTATGATTTAATTTCTGAACAGATTGCTTATGTTTCTGATGTTTTGCATTATGTCTTGCCATTTAGTACTCCTTTCTGATTTTAAAAGAAAAAACAAACCCTAAGTTATGCAAACTCAGGGCTGAAACGAACATACAAGTTACTTGCTGATATTAATTACCAATGGAACAACAATATTCATTGCAAGTAATACTAGCATTGTAATAATACCAATATTTCTGGTCAATTTCTGTAAGGCAACATCTCTAGTATTATTTTCATTATTCTTGTAAAATGAATCATTAGAACCGCCACCTAATGCACTTGTCATATTCTGGTCTTGTTTCTGGTCTTGCATCATGCACAGGATAATAATTAAAATACATGCTAAC
>CAMWUF010000183.1 GCA_947177375.1 uncultured Ruminococcus sp. | reverse complement strand
GCATAAAATTTATAAAATTGCAAGAGAAAACCTTAAAAAATCATAAGATATTTTTTGGAACAAAATTCACATTGACATTTTTCTGATATTATGCTATAATACAAATATAATAAATTAAAAATTTTCCAAAGCAGGAGGCTAGCTATGATTACAGGAATTCACCATATTTCAATGAAATGCAAAAATGATACAGAATATCAGAAAGTAAAATATTTTTACACAGAAATACTGAAACTTAAAATTATTAAAGAATGCGATACATGTATATTATTAAATACTGGAGCTGGTATTGTTGAAATATTCAGAGATGGCAAAGAAATATCTCAAAAAGGCATTATAAATCATTATGCTTTTGCTGTAGATGATACAGATACCTATGCAGAGATGGTCAGGTCAGCAGGATATGAAGTATTTGTTGCACCAAAAAATGTGCTAATTGGCGGTGATTCAGCATATCCAGCAAGAATTGCATTTTGTAAAGGTCCACTTGGTGAAGAGATTGAATTTTTCTGCCAAAAATGGTAAGCTTAAAAAATCAAAAACCCCCACTTGTCAACAAAAAGCGAGTGGGGGCAATTTATATTATGCTTTGTGTGCAAGAGATGCTTTGATAAAATCTGCAAATAATTTTTGCGGACGATTCGGACGGGATTTAAACTCTGGGTGAAACTGCACACCAATAAACCAAGGGTGTTCTGGACGTTCTACAATTTCAACGAGTTTATTATCAGGAGATAATCCTGCAATCTGTAAACCTGTTGCAAGTAATTTCTGACGATAAGCATTGTTAAATTCCCATCTATGACGATGCCGTTCATAAATTAATGCTTCATTATAAATTTCATAAGCAAGTGTATTTTCAACTAATTTACACGGATACAAGCCTAAACGCATAGTACCGCCTTTTTCTGTAATATCTTTCTGGTCGTCCATAATATCAATTACATTCTGTGAACCATTTGGCTGAAATTCAGAAGAATTTGCATGTTCTAATCCAGCAAGATTTCTAGCAGTTTCAATTACCATCATTTGCATACCAAGACAAATCCCAAATGCTGGAATTAAATTTTCTCTTGCATAACGAATCGCTTCAATCATGCCTTCAATACCTCTGTCACCAAATCCTCCTGGAATAATAATGCCATTACAAGGGCTTAAAATTTCTTCTACAGTTTCAGGTGTAATTTTTTCAGAATCCAGCCATAAAATTTCAACTTGTGTATCGTTTACAATTCCGCCATGTCTGAGAGCCTCTGCAACAGATAAATAAGCATCTTGTAACGCAACATATTTGCCAACAAGTCCGATTATTATTTTTTTAGTTGCGTGATTTTGCCGTTCTGTCATCGCAATCCAATCCGCTAAATCTGGACCTCTGTTAATTAACCCCAAATGATAACATACTTCTTTGGCAAGACCTTGTTTTTCTAACATCATAGGCACTTCATACAAAGACGGAGCTGTCATATTCTGAATAATATCTGCTTTTCTGACATTGCAGAACAAAGCAATTTTTTCTGCGACTTCCTGCGGAATTTCCTGTTCCGTACGGCAGACAATAATATTAGGCTGAATTCCAATTGATAATAATTCTTTTACAGAATGCTGTGTTGGTTTAGATTTTAACTCATTAGAACCAGCAATAAAAGGCAACAATGTAACATGAATATACATTGCATTTTCTCTGCCGACTTCACCGACAAATTGCCTGATTGCTTCTAAAAAAGGCGTACTTTCAATATCGCCGACAGTACCACCAATTTCTGTAATGACAATATCTGCATTGCTATTTTTACCAACACGATAAATTCTTTCTTTAATTTCATTTGTAATATGCGGAATGACTTGTACTGTACCACCTAAATAATCTCCACGGCGTTCTTTATTAAGTACAGTCCAATAGATTTTTCCTGTTGTTGCATTATTATTCACAGACAAATTTTCATCAATAAATCTTTCATAATGCCCTAAATCCAAATCTGTTTCTCCGCCGTCTTCTGTTACAAATACTTCTCCATGCTGATAAGGACTCATTGTTCCAGGGTCTACGTTAATATAAGGGTCTAATTTCAAGATAGTAATTTTATAACCTCTTGCTTTTAATAATCTTCCCAAAGATGCAGCAGTAATGCCTTTGCCCAGACCTGAAACAACGCCTCCTGTTACAAATACATATTTCGTCACATGTTCTTCCATAAAAAAACCTCCATAATATCATAAAAAAAGCAAGCCTCATTCAACTTGTTTTACAAAAACAAGCAGAATGAAGCGTCATTGCCTTATTTTCTAATTTTTAATAAACTTGCTGATGTCTTCTCAGGAATACCACCAGTCATATAAAAATTTCTCATGAGTGCCAAAGAACAGCCAGCAAGAAAATCCGTTTTATCTTCAATACTACTGCAAACAATTTTTTCTGCAACGTCATCTCCAGCAAATTGTTTTACATAGCGTTTAAAATGTGCAAATCCTTTTTCTGTCAATCCAAAATGATGTAATATCACATGTTGTGCCTGAAAACAACAAACTAAATTATGCAATAACACACTCCAGTCTTGCATGATTTCACGGACAACTTCTTCACAACGAACATCACCTGCAGAACTTGCCTGATACATCTGTTCCAGTGTCACATGTTGAATATAGCCATCTGTTGCAGAATACAAAAAAGGCGTTCGTTCTTTACTATAAACTTCTGCAATACGGGCTTGCATAGCCTGTACAGATAATTGCGCCCGAACTGACCCTGCTGGATAACTATCTTGTTGTCTGCCATTCGGACGAATAATGCAACGTTCTGTTAAATAACTATAAGTCAAATAATCTTGTTCTGATTTATCAGGTCGAAGTACTGCAATATGAATATGACTTCCCATATGCACATAAACCTGATTAAAATTAAACATATTATTTCGTTGCAAATCTACATTGGCAAGAGCTTGTAACCAGACAGCATTTCCACAAAATACAGGTGGCATTTGTGGGAAATCTGACAATGCCTTTGTCAACTCTGAAAAATCCAGAATACCGTTTTTATAAAATACACGCATTCGACCAATCATAATTGGCATTACACCAACACCGATACCAAGCACATTTTCTTTTGTTAAACAACTATTACTCATCATACGTTCTGTTGCAGAAATAATAAACTGTATAATTTCTTTCCGTTTGGTATGGTCATTACATGGCATACTAGATTTATCTAAAATTTCCATATGCATTGTACATAAACCAACAGTAATTTCCTCTTCACTAATAATCGCACCAAGAACAAATTTATAATTCGCATTAATATCAAGCAAAATTTTTTTTCGTCCTTTTGGAAGTTTATTATCTGGGCGTACCTGATAAGGTGCTTCACCAATTTCTAATAATAATCCTTCTGCAATCATTGTATTAGTCAGTTGTGTAATAGAAGCACGGGTAATTTGTAACTGATGAGATAAATCCACACGGGAAATAGGTCCTGTCTCCCATATCGCACGAAGAACCTGCATTCTATTAATTCTTTTTAAATCTAATTTACTGATTCCACTCAGCATAGAATTGCTTCCTTTCTGTATCATTTTACTATCTTTAGTATTATAAC
>CAMWUF010000182.1 GCA_947177375.1 uncultured Ruminococcus sp. | reverse complement strand
AATATTAATAATCTTACCAGATTTTTTCTTTATCATAGGACGATAGAAATTTTTTGTCATATAAAATGCACCTTTTAGATTTACATCTATAACTGCATCAAAATCTGTTTCGCTCATGCGTAAAATTAAATTATCTCTTGTAATGCCTGCATTGTTTACTAAAATATCTACACCGCCGAAATCTTTTAAAATCTGCTTACAAGTTTCTGCAACTTGAGAACTATTTGAAATATCACAAGAATATAATTTTACTTCTGTATTCAATTTTTCAAGTTCCTGCTGTGCAGACTGCATTTTTTCAGAAGAATTAATATCTACAATCGCAATTTTTGCACCATTTTTCGCAAATTTTTTGCATATTTCAAAGCCTATGCCCTGTGAACCGCCAGTTACAACAGCAATCTTATCTTTTAGCATGTGTTTTCGTCCTTTCATGATTTAAATTATTTATGCTTTTAAAGCTTCTAATACTTTATGCAGTGTTTCCATATCTTCTACCTGATAAACTTTGGCATCTGGCAAAATCTGCATAATTAATTTCTGCAATGTATTTCCAACACCTGTTTCTATAAAAATATCAAAACCATCTTCTGCCATATTGCGAATTAATTTTGTCCATTGTACTGGGTGATTTACCTGTTCCAGCATTAATTTTCTAGTATCATCTTCATAAGGCTTTGCTGTAAAATTCGCATAAACAGGAATTTCAGGCAATTTGATTTCAAAATTTTCAAGAGCCTGTGCAAACGGCTCAACTGCTGGTGTCATATAAGGCGAATGAAACGCACCGCTGACTTTTAGCATTAAGCCTCTGCCCTTTGCTTGTTTGACATCAGCACTAAATGCTGTTAATTGCTCTTTATCGCCAGAAAAAACTAATTGCATAGGAGAATTATAATTTACTGGAAAAATTTTATCATAAGGCTTTGCTAATTCTTCAGCTTGTTCACTTGGAATTCTGACAACAGCCATCATAGAAGCATTGACACTTTCAGAAGCCTTTGCCATTGCTTGCCCTCTGATAGACGCAATTTTAAAACCATCTTCCAGAGAATAGGCATTTCCCAAAGCAAGTGCAGGAATTTCTCCCAAAGAAAAGCCAGCAAATCCATCAGGTTTAATGCCGTTTTCGATTAATGTCAAAGCAGGGGCTAAATCTGCCAGATATAAGCAAGGCTGTGTATTTTGTGTTTGTTTCAAAGCCTCACCATCACCTGTAAAACTTTGTTCCAAAGTTCCTGGACGAATTGCCTCACAAGCATCATATAAATTTTTTACAGACGGCATATTTTCATAAAAATCTTGTCCCATGCCCACATGCTGTGCGCCTTGACCAGAAAATACAAATGCTATTTTACCCATGCTATTGCTCCTTTCAGGCAATTTTCAGCCTCCTGCATCATTTCAGAAATCATTTCCTGACAAGTTTGTTCTTTCTTGACAAGACCAGAAATCTGCCCTGCAAGTACACTGCCATTTTTCACATCACCATCAACAGCAGCTTTTCTAAGCGAACCTGCTCCCAAATCTGCAATTGATTCTGGTGTTGCATCTGGTGCAAACTCTAATTTTACAAAATTTCTGGTAAAACTATTTTTAATGCCACGGCAAGTATTTCCGCCAAAACGGCGACCTGTTACTTGTGTGGAAATATCTTTTGCTTTCAGAATCATATCTTTATAATTTTGATGCACACTGCATTCTTTGGCAACTAAAAATCTTGTTCCCATTTGTACACCAACTGCACCAAGCATAAATGCCGCTGCAATTCCTCTGCCATCACCAATCCCACCTGCGGCTAATACAGGAATAGTTACAGAATCTACCACTTGTGGCACAAGTGCCATTGTGCTTAATTCTCCGATATGACCGCCAGATTCCTGACCCTCTGCAATCACAGCATCAGCTCCAGCTTTTTCAGCTTGTTTTGCCATTGTAGAAGAAGCAATCACTGGAATCACTTTAATACCTGCTTCTTTCCATGAGGCAATATATTTGCCTGCACTTCCTGCACCTGTTGTGACAACAGCAGGTTTTTCTTCTGTGCAGACTTTCGCACATTCGTCCGCAAATGGACTCATGAGCATAATATTCACACCAAAAGGCTTATCTGTTAAGCTTTTAGCGATTTGAATCTGTTCTCTTACATACTCAGCATTTGCGTTCATCGCTGAAATAATTCCCAGACCGCCGGCATTAGAGACTGCTGCGGCTAATTTGCCGTCAGCAATCCATGCCATACCGCCTTGGAATACAGGATACGCAATGCCCAGTAATTCACAAATCGGCGATTGCATCATAGCTTATGCCTCTGCAATCAGTTTTTCCACAGTTTCAGTCAATTTGCCGACTGTGTTTAATTCAGGGGACATTTCCAGTTCAATGCCAAACTCTTCTTCAAGTTGCATAGCCATTTCTGTCAAATCCAGAGAATCAATGCCCAAATCTGCAAATGCAGTTTCTGCTGTTATTTCAGCAGCGTCTGTGTCTGTTGCTTCTGCAAGCAATGCAAGAATTTTTTCTTTTACCATTGTTTTTACTCCTTTTTTGTGATATAATATATGTGAACCAGAATTTTTTCTGATTATCACCATTCGATTAAGCAAGCGACATTGGATAAGCCACCGCCAAATGCACAGAGAATGATTTTATCTCCACGATTTAAATTGCCACTTTGGGCAAGTTCATGTAAGGCAATCGGCACGGACGCACTGGACGTATTTCCATATTTTTCGATATCACAGAAAAATTTGCTATTTGAAATACCAAGTCTTTTTGCTGCAAAATCTATAATGCGTTTATTTGCCTGATGTGGTACAATCCATGCAATATCATCTATTGTCAAATGATTATTTTCTAACAGCGTTGTAATATCCTGTGTAATTGAAGTCACAGCATATTTAAACGTTTCTTGTCCCTGCATGTGAACATATGGTGTATCCTGTTCTCTGTTAAAATACGGTGAATTGCCGATACCATGCGGGATTTTAATCACATCATCGCCGCCTTTTACTGTAATCACAGAATCTAAATAATTTTCACCACGTTCTAAGACTGCCGCACCTGCACCGTCACCAAAAATAACACATGTACTTCTGTCTGTAAAATCTAAAATACCGCTCATGCGTTCTGTGCCAACAACTAGAATTTTCTTGAAATTTTTATGTAATGCAAAAAATGCCGCTGCTGTTTCCAGTAAAAATAAAAATGCGGAACATGCAGCATTAATATCCATTGCCATGCAGGTAGCTCCTAAACCATGCTGAATCATACATGACATAGATGGTGAAGAAGTTTCTCCGCTGACAGTTGCCGCAAAAATGGCATCTAATTCTTCTACTTTTACATTACTATCTTCTAAAGCTTTTTGTGCCGCTTTCAGTCCCATTTCAGAAGTAAATTCACTTTCTGAAATTCTGCGTTCTTTGACACCAACTCTTTTAGAAATCCATTCGTCAGAAGTTTCTACTATCTGTGCTAAATCATCATTTGTGACTGCTTTCGGCGGAACATACATGCCTGTTCCGATAATACGAAAACTCATAATTATAATTTCCTCCTAAATAATTATTTTCTACCCCCATAAAAAACGCTTTTATATATTAGTAACAC
>CAMWUF010000181.1 GCA_947177375.1 uncultured Ruminococcus sp. | reverse complement strand
ATTACAACAATTCCAATTTAGATGAGACTAAACTTTCATGCGTATGGTCTGTCGCCGATATTGAAGCTGAAGAAAAGAAACGCCGTTTACGCCATGAAATTTGTTCTGAAATTCAGAAAATTCTCGGCAGCGTGAAGTGTGTATAGTGAAAAATAAAAATGAGGTGATAAAATGAATGTAATTTTGCTTCATCCAACTGATGTTGGTATTGCAAGGGATATGGTCATTGAGAATATAAGAGAAAATCCTGTGTTTGTTGTTACAGCTAATCAGGAGTTATGCGATTATATTCCTAAGTTGGAATTAAAAGAAAAGATACAGTCTCGTATGTGTATCTGCAAAGAGCTAAAGATAAATGTTCTGCTGAAACAAAAAGAGAAATCTGCAAAATTTACTTTGTTAAGCGAGTTGTTAAAAACAATTAATCCTGATGAGGAAGAATACGAAGTTGTTGTCCTTGGTGATGTAAATGTTTCTGAAGAGCAAGCAATGGAAGTACGCTACCAGTTGTGTAGCATTATTCAGCAGTTTATTTATATGAATATTCAGCTCTCAACAGTTCATGTATGCACAGAAAAAGAGGCTCAGGATAATGAAAAAATTCGTAAGTTTGAAAGAGGAATTAGCAAGCATAAAACTGCTATACAGTGTTCTATTGAGCGTGTAAATGGTTTTACTGAGGACTACAAACGCTACAAAACAACTATTCTTGAACATCTGGAGAAAATTCAGGAATATATTGAAGAAACCCAAAATAATGAATTGAAAATTGCAGTAGCAGCTACGAAAAAATCAGGTAAAAGTGTTATCGTAAATTCAATGATTGAATATGAGATAGCTCCGACAAGTCTTGAGCTGGCAACACCTAACAACTGTATTTACAGAAAAAGTGCTGATGAAGAATTCCACTTAAAGTATAAAGGCAAGAGATTTGCAAATAGTGATCCTGAAGCAATTCGTT
Source organism: uncultured Ruminococcus sp. (assembly GCA_947177375.1). Taxonomy (GTDB): domain Bacteria; phylum Bacillota; class Clostridia; order Oscillospirales; family Ruminococcaceae; genus UBA3855. The sequence continues at coordinate 2,655 of CAMWUF010000181.1, read as the reverse complement.
CTCTCTTGGATGAAATTTTTATAAATGCTGGAAAAGATTATGAACGAGGATTAGGTATTCCTGATATGGAATTATGGTATCCTTCTTCAAAAAATGGTTTTTCTACATATACAATTTATGATACACCAGGTCCAAATCTTGCAAATGCTACAGCTCATAAAGAGACGGCAAGAAGAGGCATAGATGCAGCAGATGTAATTGTTTTCACGATAGATTATTCAAAATATCTAACTGATGATGAGTATGACTATTTAAAAGAAGTCTGGCATATGTGCCAAAAAAAAGGAAAAAAATATTCTCTTATTTTAAATGTTAACAAGCTTGATTTAAGATATGATGACGGCAGTGATAAAAATATTGTCAGAATTGTTGATTTAATCAGGAATAAACTTATTTCAACAGGAAAAAAGGATGGTATAGATTTCCGCAGTTGTATTGTTATCTGAACATCTGCATTAACTTATTTTAATGCTCTTGTATCGCCTACGTTAAAATGTCCTACAAAAGATGGCGATTGCAGATGCTTATTAACTGACTTTACAGATAAAGCAATGAAAGAGTGTATCTTGAGTTATGATGATATGGAAACTATTCCAGTAGATTATGAAAAAAGAGCTGTTTCCACTTTACAACAGTTAAGAGGTATGCTTGATAATGCTGAAGTATGGCACAAGCAAGAGATTTCTTTAGTTCAAGATATGGAAAAATTCAGCGGAATGCCCAATCTTCTGTCGTATGTCGATTATATTTCTACTCAAAAAGCACGAAATGAAAAGATAAATAACCTAATGTTTAAAATTGATAGTGAGTATAGAGCAATTATGAATCTTTTTCACATAGAAGAATTAATGCAAAGCTTAAAGGAAAACAAGGAATTATTGAAAAAAGCAATAATAATTCTGAATGAATTTAAGGCTTCTGTTCGCTCAGTTCTTGACTCTGAATACAATGACCTCTATAAGAATTATACATCCATTTATGTTGAATACGAAGATAAGAGAAGTGCATATATGCTTGACCTTGCTAAGAAAAGACCTATTGTTATTTCCGATATAGGAAAACTGTATTCAAGTAACATAGACAAGCAATTAGGATTAAATTCTGTTCTTGACGAGGTAACAGGGCATAGAATTGAAACGGAGCTTACAAGAAGTTTGCATAAGGAATATGGCTCGGATGACAGCAAAGTTTTGAAAATAGATGCTGTGTGTGTGACTTATGTAAAAATTCTTTCCGAAGTTAGTAAAAATGCAATGAGTACCTTTGTTTCTACAAGAAAAGATGAACTGGGAAAAGAGCTTGAAAAAGAACAAAGAGCAATTTCTGCAATATTATCTTTTATTTGGGAGGAACATCTGAAAAATCTTCGTAACATTGTGAAAAAATATTCTGATAAATTAGTTGAAGAATGTTCTGAGCAGTTAAATATCGAAATTCCTGAATTTCAGATTGTTTTTAGCAATGGTATGTGCAAAAAGAATTTCTACTTATCAGGATTAAATACTAACGGAATTAGTAAGGTAATTGAATCTGCAATGTATGAATCAAACAGATTTAATCAAGGTGTAACAGGTGGATTTGTTGGCTGGATTAGAAAAATATTGGGTAAAGAAAATGAAATAACACTTGGTAATGTTCTGAAAATATATAATTCAAAGCAAATTGGTATTGATTTAAAGGGCATTTATGAAAAAAACGGAAATCTTGCGAAATATCTTGAGGGTTCAGTTTGTGAACCAATGAAAAATGCCATGAATGAATTTTTAAATAAGATGATTTCTGAAATTATGCAGCTTGATAACAATATTAATTCTGTTACAGCCCAAATAGAAGAATCTATTGATGAAAGCAAGAAATATCAGCAAAATGTTGAAAAACTTGAAAAAGAAAGACAGTCTTTGTTGGCTCTAAAGACAGCTGTAAGTGCCTTTTCTAATTCTTGGAAAGAAGTGGTGATGGAATGAATCAATATTTCCTTATGGACATTCCACTCAGAAAAGCTTATGCTGAGCACAGCTCTTCTCTCAAAAGATTGCTTTTAATATTATTTCCTCATCACAATCATAGTTCATTTTGGAATGCTCCCTATGATTGCAATGAAATAAATGATACAATTGATAAATACATTAAAGATAAGCTCGGAAAAGCCACTTCGGATTTGTGTTTAGATTATTTTGTTGAATTATTTGGCGATGGTATGATTGATTGTGAAAAAGTAACTATCAAGCAGACTATTCGTGAGATTGTAAATCATAAAGAAATAATACGCAAAAATATTGAGGAGAGATGCAAAGAATGAGTACTATAATTATCAAAAGGCATGATAAAGAAAGTTGTAAGAATACTAAATCCTCAAGAAAAGCGAGATTGACAAATTATCCTAAGGAAGTGATTGTCATGATAAAGTCAATAGTAATTATAGTGGCATTAGTTGCTTTGATTGCAATTATTGGATTTGTTGCTATAATGTACATTTTTAATAAAAGTAGCGGCACAAAGTATGGAACCTCCTCTACAAAATCCATACTGAAGAAAAAAGATGCACATGAAATAATGGATTTGTTGGAAATACTTGATGATTTGAATAATTCTGATTGAGAGTGAGGAAATGTTTTGAATATTACAGATTATGTTAAAATATATGGAGAAACAAAT
>CAMWUF010000180.1 GCA_947177375.1 uncultured Ruminococcus sp. | reverse complement strand
GCTGTAGCAACATTTGATTTTGTCGTAGTTGTTGTATCTGCTGTAGCAACACTTGATTTTGTTGTAGTTGTCGTATCAGCTGTAGCAACACTTGATGTTGTTGTAGCTGATGTATCATTTGTAGAAATAGCAGGGTTTGTTGTAGTTGTAGTAGTAGTTGTTGTTGTTATTTCTATTGTGGTTGTTGTTTCCTTTGGTATGTCAAGGGGAACAAATTCCCTGTTATATTTTTCTGCATAAGCTTGTGCAGTAGAATCTGGATAGCCATAAATGGTTGCAGTTTCAGGAAATGTGTCTACATCATCATAAATATCACATTCTGGATTTTCAATTGTGATAGATTCTAAATCATCACACCCATCAAAAGCACACTCTCCAATTGTTGTCACACTACTTGGAATTGTGACAGATTTTAAAGCACAACAATTTCTAAAAGCATACTCTCCAATTATTGTGACACTATCTGGAATTATGACAGATGTTAAAGACTCACAGCCCTTAAAAGCATACTCCCCAATTGTTGTGACACTATCTGGAATTTCGATAGATTCTAAAGACTCACAATACGCAAAAGCAGACTCCCCAATTGTTGTGACACTACCTGGAATTGTGACAGATGTTAAAGCATAACACTCATAAAAAGCATCATCTCCAATTGTTGTCACACTATTTGGAATTTCGATAGATTCTAAAGACTCACAATACGCAAAAACAGAATTTTCAATTGTTTTCAGTTTACTTGAAATTGTGATAGATTTTAAACTAGAACAGCTAGCAAAAGCAGATGCTCCAATTGTTGTGACACTATCTGGAATTACCACAGATGTTAAATCAGAACATTCTTTGAAAGCATAACTTTCAATTGTTTTTAGATTGCTTGAAATTTTGATAGATTCTAAACCAGAACACCCATTAAAAGCTTCACTTTCAATTACTGTGACACTATCTGGAATTTCGATAGACTCTAAAGATTCACACCCGTCAAAAGCAGACTCTCCAATTGTTGTCACACTGTCTGGAATTGTGACAGATTTTAAATAACTACAATAAAGAAAAGCCCAATTTCCAATTGTTGTCACACCATCATTAATAATGACTTCTCTGACATCCCTATTTTCATTCCAAGGGGACGGCTCCGAAAAATCCCAATCTGGCATAGCACCAGTTCCGCTAATGGTTAACACTCCTGTTGCTTCGTCAAGCTTCCAAGTCAAATTTTCGCCACAAGTCCCAACAGTCCCAATGGAAACAAATTCTCTATTATATTTTTCTGCATATGCTTGTGCAGTCGAATTTTCATAGCCATAAATGGTTTCAGCATTACAGAATGTGTATTCATCATCATAAATCTGACAATCTGGATTTTCAATTGTGACAGATGTTAAAAAACCACCCTCAGAAAAAGCACCTCTTCCAATTGTTGTGACACTATCTGGAATCGTAACAGATTCTAAATTATTCGCTGACAAAGCATACTCTCCAATTGTTGTCACGCCGTCTTCGATAATCAATTCTCTTATATACCCTACATTATACCAAGGGGTAAGAGCGTGGTTGTGGTTACTAAACTCAAAATCTGCCATTGCACCAGTTCCACTGATTGTCAATGTTTCTGTTTCTTGGTCAAATTTCCAAGTCAGATTTTCTCCACAAGTTCCAAAAACAGTAACAAAATTTCTATTATATGTTTCTGCATATGCTTGTGCTGTGGAATTTTCCCAGCCATAAATGGTTGCAGTAGCAGGAATTGTAAGTTCACTATCACCAATTTCACAATTTGGATTTCCAATTGTGATAGATGTTAAAGATTTACAACCTCTAAAAGCATAATCTCCAATTGTTTTCACACCCTCTGAAATTGTGACAGATGTTAAAGATTCACAATCTTCAAAAGCTCTATTTCCAATTGTTTCTACACTATTTGGAATTGTAACAGACGTTAAAGATTCACAATCTCCAAAAGCATACTCTCCAATTATTTCGACACTCTCTGGGATTGTGACAGACTTTAAAGCTACACAATTTTCAAAAGCATAATCTCCAATTGTTTTCACACCCTCTGAAATTGTAACAGATTCTAAAGACTCACAATACGCAAAAGCATCCTCTCCAATTGTTTCGACACTACCTGGGATTGTGACAGATGTTAAAGCTGTACACTGAGCAAAAGCATACTCTCCGATTGTTTTCACACCTTCTGGGATTGTGACAGATGTTAAATTTGAACAAGCCGTAAAAGCATACTCTCCAATTGTTTCAACACTATCTGGGATTGTAACAGATGTTAAAGCAGGACACACCCCAAAAGCACCATATCCAATTGTTGTCACACTATCTGGGATTGTAACAGATGTTAAAGCAGGACACACCGCAAAAGCAAAATCTCCAATTGTTTCCACGCCGTCTTCGATAATGACTTCTTTGATAGCCTCACTATTCAAAAACCAAGGGGTGTTTATTTGTTCAGTTTCCTCATCAGGAGTATAATTTGTCATTGCACCAGTTCCGCTGATTGTCAGCGTGCCTGTTTCTTCGTCAAGACTCCAAGTTAAATCTTCCCCACACGTTCCAAAAGTCGCAATAGGAACAAACATTCTATTATATTCTTCTGCATAAGCTTGTGCAGTTGAATTTTCATAGCCATAAATGGTTGCAGTCTCAGGAATTATTTTGTCTGTATTCACAAGAGAAATATTACAATCGGGATTTTCAATTCTGATAGATGTTAAAGCAGAACAGTTTTCAAAAAAATTATTAATTGCCGTCACACCTTTTGGGATTGTAACAGATGTTAAAGCAGAACAATTCTCAAAAGCACTACTGCCAATTATTGTCACACTATCTGGAATTGTAATAGATGTTAAAGCAGAACAATTCTCAAAAGCAAAGCTTCCAATTGTTTCTACACCGTCTGCAATTACAATTTCTTTGATACTATTGCGCCACTGATACCAAGGCTTTTCAATACCAAGATTAAGACTACTAAAATCTGTCATTGCACCAGTTCCGCTGATTGTCAATATTCCCTTATCAAAATCCCAAGTTAAATTTTCTCCACAAGTTTTATCACCAGTGTCATCTTCTACTTCTTCTACGCCATCCTCTGCAATTGCAGAAATAAGCATCGTTTCTGGTGCAACTTGTGCAACCGTTGGCAGATAGCCTGCACACATGCTTAATGCAGTCGTAAATGCAAGCACTGATTTCAATTTTCTCATACGAAATCCTCCTGTACTAAAATATTAATTATTTTTTGGACAAAATACAAAAAAGAGGCTGAAACATCAGCCTCTTTCCTTTTTGCCATAAAATAACTGATTGGGGTGGAAGGATTTGAACCCTCGAAATAACGGAGTCAGAGTCCGCTGCCTTACCACTTGGCGACACCCCAGAATATTGTAATGCCATATCCAGCATTCATATTATAGCATAGAAGCAAAAATTTGTCAAGTGTTTTTTTCAAAAAAAAACAAAAAAAATATTAATAAATTTTAAATTTAAAATGTGCAATTCTACAAATTTGAAATTTTGGACATTGACTTATGAAAATGTGAGTGCTATAATAAGAAATGGTAAATTTAAAATCTACTGAGAATAACTATGTATCAGAAACCACC
>CAMWUF010000179.1 GCA_947177375.1 uncultured Ruminococcus sp. | reverse complement strand
AAAAATAACTTCCCTGTCACAAAACAGGGAAGTTATCTAAAATTTTAAACTAATTAGCCATTCAAACGAGCTTCAATTTTGTCAAGAGTATCTCTCAAAGCCTGTGGCACACGACCGCCTTTTGCAGCAATATCTTCATCATAATATCTACGCATTTCAGCGATTTCTTTTGTCCAAAGGTCTTTGTCAACGTCAAGTAATTTATCCAGAATTTCAGGTGTTACTTCGTCTTCAATGCCTTCAAGATTAATATCTTCTTTCTTAGGCAAATAGCCGATTGCAGTTTCATCAGCATCAACTTCACCTTCACAGCGTTTAATAATCCAGTCAAGAACTCTCATATTATCGCCGAAACCAGGCCAGATGAAATTGCCGTTTTCGTCCTGCTTAAACCAGTTGACATTGAAAATCTTAGGTGCTTTGTCGCCAAGTGTTTCGCCCATTTCAAGCCAGTGATTCCAGTAGTCACCTACATTATAGCCAATAAATGGTTTCATAGCCATTGGGTCATGTCTCAGAACGCCAACTGCACCTGTTGCAGCAGCTGTTGTTTCAGAAGAGACTGCAGAGCCAATATATGTACCATGTGTCCAATCAAATGATTGATATACTAACGGTGTTGTAGAAGCACGTCTGCCACCGAAAATAATAGCTGATACTGGAACGCCCTGTGGATTATCAAATTCAGGAGACAAGCAAGGACAATTCTGTGCTGGAGCTGTAAATCTTGAATTTGGGTGTGCAAGTGTTTTGCCTTCAGCTGTATAAGCTTCACCATCAACAACATTACCAGTCCATTCTGTTGCATTCTTAGGTGGTGTTTTAGATAATTTTTCCCACCAAACAGTGTTATTATCATTATCTAATGCAACATTTGTGAAAATTGCATTTTTCTTTGTAGATGCCAATGCATTGAAATTAGATTTTTCATTTGTACCAGGAGCAACACCAAAGAAACCATTTTCAGGGTTAATTGCATATAATCTGCCATCTTCACCAGGCTTCAGCCATGCAATATCATCACCAACTGTGAATACTTTATAGCCGTTTTTCAAATAGCCCTCTGGTGGAATCAGCATTGCAAGATTTGTTTTGCCACAAGCTGATGGGAATGCAGCACAAACATATTTTGTATCGCCGTCTGGTTTCTGAACACCTAAAATTAACATATGTTCAGCCATCCAGCCTTCATTTTTGCCTTGGAAAGATGCAATTCTTAAAGCAAAGCATTTTTTAGATAAAATAACATTACCACCATAAGCTGAATTAATAGACCAGATTGTATTATCTTCTGGGAATTGTACAATATATCTGTTTTCAGGGTCAACCTGTGCTTTGGAGTGTAAACCTCTTACAAAGTCATTGGAATCACCCAATTTGTCAAATGCAGCTTTGCCCATTCTTGTCATGATATTCATGTTTAATACAACATAAATAGAATCTGTCAGTTCAACACCAACTTTGGAAATTGGAGAAGTAACAGGACCCATAGAATATGGGATAATATACATCGTCTGACCTTTCATAACGCCGTCATACATAGGTCTTAATTTTGCATACATTTCCTGTGGATCCATCCAGTTATTAGTTGGACCTGCATCTTCTTTTGTTTTTGTACAAATAAATGTTCTGTCCTCTACACGTGCAACGTCATTCACAGCAGTTCTGTGATACAGACAACCAGGGAGTTCTTCCTGATTTAAATAATACATTTTGTTTGGGTCGCCCTCTGGTAAAGATGTTACTTCTTTTGTAAGAGCGTCTAATTGCTCTTGTGAACCATCAATCCAAACTACTTTGTCTGGTTTGCATAAGTCAACCATTTCCTGAACCCAGTCCAAAACTTTCTGATTTGTCGTCAGTGCGCCTTCTAAAGCCATTGGTTTAGTCCTCCTTAAATTCAATAAATTTAATCTTGTGTACTTGTAGAAAATACACTTGTCAATACCTGACATATTTATTTTAGCATAGTTTTGAAATTTTGTCAATAGCTTGTTTAAGATTATTATTAAAAAAAGCCTTGCCATAGCAAAGCTTTTAAAAAATTAATTAATCGGGAAATCTTGTTGTGTCAGCAGATTAACAATTAATTTCATGATATTTAGAGAATCCGTTGTGTCTATGATATTATTTTGATTCGTATCACAGTTTTTTCTAATTTCTTCTGTGGAAATTTTTTGTCCCAGAATAATTTTATTTATGACAACGATATCTAAAATATCTGTTTGGTTATCACCATTTGCGTCACCCCATACAATTTGACTTGTATCTGTTGGCTGTTCTTGTTCTGAATCGGAGCTGATAACTTCAAATGGCTTGCCATTTTCTTCTGCATAAGCCTGTGCTGTTGAGCCTTCATAGCCACGAATTACAGTTGTTTTTGGTAAATTTAAGTTATATAGCACTGTATTCATACCTAAAAATGTAATAGATTCTAAACCAGTACTTAAAAAAGTATTCCCATAATAAATATTTCTTCCAATTTGTTCTACAGTAGATGGGATTGTAATTTCTGTTAAATTTACATTTTCTGCGAATGCATAAGCTCCTATTGTTTTCAAACCCTCATGCAATGTAACTGTAGTCAAATCGCAATTTCTAAATGCATCTTCTCCAATCGTTTCTACACTACCGATTTCAATTTCTTTTAGACTTGTACAATATTCAAAAGCACGATTTCCAATTGTTTCTACACTGTCAGGAATTTTTATTTGCTCTAAACCTGTACAATAGTAAAATGCGTCATCAATTGTTTTCAATGTTGATGATAATTGTACTGTTTTCAGATTAGAACATTTATAAAAACAATAACCATCTATTTTAGCGACACCATCGCCCATAGTAACAGTTTCTAATGCTTCACACTCTCTGAAACTTTGACCACCAATTACTAATTCATTGCCTCCAAGGAAATTTACAGAACGCAAATTAGTATTATTAGAAAATCCCCAACCTTTTACTTCTTTGAGTGTAGCAGGGAGTGTAAGTTCTTCAATTCCACAGTTTTCAAAAGCTTCTTGTCCGATTTCTTCCAGACCCTCGTTAAATACAGTCCTTGCTAGATTTGTACAACCCGCAAAAGCACATAGTCCAATACTAGTCACATTCGCACCAAGTGTTAAATCTGTAATGGTTTTTTCGTCCTCGAAGGCACGGCTAGCAATTTCAGTAACAGGAACAACTGTGCCATCCTCTTTTTGGAATCCATCAGGAATAACAACCCAAAATTTTTCTTCTGTGGCTCCTGTCACAACAGCATAATCATCATAAACCTTATATTTCAGACCATCTGAAGCATTAACTGTATCATAAGCATGAGCTGTCAGACTTGTTGAAATCTGATTTGGCAATAACTCCGCATTGGAACACATCAGAAAACCAGCCATGAGAATTGCAATATATCTGCTTGTAAATTTTTTCATAATTTTTTCCCCTTCAAATTATTGATCACTTCTTCCCTCTGCCAGCTGCTTAAATATTTGGGAAATGGTAGTTGAACTTGTTGGTGTTACAGTGGTACTTCTTATTGTCCAGGGCCGGGAGGATGCTGCTGCTCGTTAACTGAGGTAAGTACTGCAACTGAAATCATGAAACACAAAGTCAGGTTCAGATTAGGCCATGTA
>CAMWUF010000178.1 GCA_947177375.1 uncultured Ruminococcus sp. | reverse complement strand
CATATCTTTATTATATCATTTTTTATTCCTCTTGTCAAGTGGATTGACTATAATTCCAGTTTTAATCATTATGTTAAATCCGTTGCGAAGTTCTGAAGAAACAATCAGAAAAAAATTGCTAAAAGCAACGCCTATTGGAACAGAAATGCAAGATGTTCTTGATGAAATTAATAGCCATAAAGAATATATAGATGTTGATAATTATAACCATGGCTATTACATTCGCAAGAATGGATATAGTCCAACAATTACAACTTATAAACCTTCATCAGAAACTCTCGAAAAAACAGTGGGTGAAAAACACACGCATGTATTTATAGGCGAGTATAATTATCATCTCTTTTTTGTGGCATGTGTAGTTGCATTGTATGGCTTTGATGAAAATGATAGGCTTGTTGATATTGCTGTATACAAAGAACTTGACGGACCCTAATAAAAATATAAATTAAGCCCTCAGACTTTTAAAATTCTAGGGCTTGTTTTTTATTGAAATTCAAAAACTCTTTGGAATGTAGTATAATTATTTTGTTCTCGGGGTGTATGATAAATCGCAAATTCTATATGCTGAAATTTATTTTTGAATTCTGGTTCTTGTAATACTTGGCGATAGGCTTGTGCAACAATAAAAGGATTATTACAGAATGCACCACAGCCAAATGCATCTAATACTAAGACTTGAATGTGATTCGCCAATGCAATTGAAAACATATGTCTTGCTCGGGAAATATGTAGTTTTAAGAGTTCTCTGTCTGTTAGTTTTAATGGTTCTGAACCTTTACCAGGATTCATGCGATTATAAGGCTTTATTCTTAAATTAGGAGCTGCACATGTTAAAATATCAACTTTGCACCAATCGGATTCTGGCATGCGTTCGGGAAAATTATCATCTGTTTTGATAATTAAAATATCAGGCGAATAAATACAAGCATTGGTATAACGCAAGTCTTTTTTAAGTCTGTGAAATAAATAAAATTCTTGTTTCAGCCAATCTTGATTTAAACAGGGATATAAATTAGAACAACGGCATAAACTTTCTTCTTGCGCTCGGCTACCATGAGTCACACCACCACCAGCATTTGTTGCAGACGCAAAATTATGGACAGCTATCTTTGCATTTGGATATTGCTTGTGTAATTGCATTGCCATTTCAAAAGATTTTAATTTAGAAACATGAATTCTTGTTTGAAAATTTTCCTGTGATTCTGGAATTTTCGGTGTTTCTTGTTCTAAGTAAAGCTTTGTATGTTTCATAGAATTTTCTGTTGCTTGTTTTAATTCTGGATTTTGTGCAAGCCAATTTAACGTATCTTCAAAAATTGTAATTAATTTTTCTCGAATATCTGACATTTTTATCACCTCAGGAGTTATTATAGCATAATAAACTAAATTTGTCAATGATTTTCTGGAAAAATTCAAAAAATAAGTTGACAAATAGATAAAATCAGTCTATAATGATAAGTAGCAGAATTTCTTGCTAAATTTTGAGATAAAAGGGGTATCTTAAATTGAATATTTTAATTATAGGTTGCGGAAAAGCTGGAAGTATTTTAACACGAACACTTTGTCAAGAAGAACATGATGTAACAGTGATAGATATTAATTCAGAAGTCGTGACTAATATTGTAGATAATTTTGATGTACAGGCATTGACTGGAAACGGCTTAATTATAAAAGATTTACAAGAAGCTGGTGTAGACCATGCTGATGTAGTGATTGCTATGACAGAATCAGACGAGACAAATATTATGTGCTGTATGATGGCTCGCAAATGCGGTGCAAAGCATAGTATTGCCAGAGTGCGAAATCCCATGTTTTCAGAACAAATTGTATTCATGCGTGAAGAATTAGATATTAGCATGATGATTAATCCAGAATATCAGACAGCAAATGATATTGCTAGAATGTTGCGTTATCCGAATGCACTTCATGTGGAAAGTTTTGCAAATGGACGCATGGAGTTAGCCGAATTAAGAGTTACACCTAATGGCATTATGGATGGTTTGGTATTGTCAGCTTTGCCGTCAAAAATGAAATTAAGATTATTAGTTTGTGCTGTTATGCGTGGTGAGGAATGCTTTATTCCAGATGGTAATTTTATTTTGCGTGGCAATGATAGAATTTATATTACAGCAGCACATAGTGAGTTATCTAAATTTTATAAACAAGTGGGTGATGTAAAAAATAGAATTAAATCTGTGATGATTGTAGGCGGTGGAAAAATTAGTTATTATTTAATTCGGCAATTGCTGGAATTGGGTATGCAAGTGAAAATTATTGAACAAAATCGTGAACGTTGTGAACAATTAAGTGACTGGTTTTCCAAAGCGTCTATTATTTGTGCAGATGGTACTGACCAAGATATTTTGCTGGAAGAAGGAATTACTAGTGCTGATGCTTGTATTATGTTAACTGGTATTGATGAGGAAAATATTATTTTATCACTCTATGCTAAAAAAATCGGCGTGAATAAAATTGTGACGAAAATTAACAGAACTTCACTTTTGCCAATTTCAGATAGTGTAGGACTGGAAAATATTGTTTCTCCCAAAAATACAACTATCGCATTGATTTTACAGTATATTCGAGGAAAACAAAATTCAGAGGGAAGTAATATTAATACACTATATAGATTAGCTGATGATAAACTAGAAGCTATTGAATTTATTGTCCGAGGAAATGCAAAATATATCGGCGTACCGCTGAAAAAATTAAAAATTAGTTCAGGGTTTCTGATTGCAGGCATTATTCGCAATAATAAGCGAATTATTCCAACTGGTGATGATTGTTTAAAATTAAATGACAGTGTCATTATTGTAACAACAAGACAAAAAGTTACAAGTTTAGATACAATTTTTCAGACACAGGGGGCAGGAAAATAAATCATGAATTATAAAATGATTGGCTATTTAACAGGACAAATTATTCGGGCATTAGGTGCATTAATGATTTTGCCCTTGCTTGTAAGTCTGATTTATCATGAACCAACAAGCAGAAATGCATTTGCTATCACAGCAGGTATTTTAATTTTATTAGGGACTCTGGTTACACTCAAAAAACCTGAAAATAAAGATATTTATACACGTGAGGGCATGGCAACTGTAACAGTTTCATGGATTTTAGTTTCTGTATTAGGTGCCTTGCCTTATTTTTTATCTGGAGAAATTCCTAATTTTGCAGATGCTATTTTTGAAACAGCTTCTGGATTTACAACAACAGGGTCTACCATTTTAAATGATATAGAAGTCATGTCAAATGCTTGTTTATTCTGGAGAAGTTTTTCACATTGGTTAGGTGGTATGGGTGTATTAATTTTCATGTTAGCTGTTTTGCCACAAAATGACACAAGAACAATGCATCTTGTAAGAGCCGAATCTCCTGGACCTACAGCAGGAAAATTAACTGCTAAAATGAGTTTTTCTGTTAGAATTTTATACGGCATTTATATTGCATTAACTGTTTTAGAAACAATTTTATTAAGTTTCAGTAAAATGACTTTTTTTGAAGCGTTAAATCATGCGTTTTCGACAGCTGGAACAGGCGGTTTTGGCATGACGAATCATAGCATTGCAGATTATAACAGTGCTTATATTGATATTGTCATCACTATTTTTATGCTGTTATTTTC
>CAMWUF010000177.1 GCA_947177375.1 uncultured Ruminococcus sp. | reverse complement strand
GGGCATAATCATACTGGACGGCACTAATTTTCTTAATAAATTAGAAACTTGTTGATTCGGATTTGCTGTAATTTCTCTTTGCAAACGCTTATCTAACTGCTCTATTTGCAAAGCAGGTTTCAAATCAATATGCAATGTATAAAAATTTTTATTATCTATCTTATCCATATGTGCAGAAGCACTTAACACCAATGGACCTGAAACACCAAAATGCGTAAACAGCATTTCGCCTAATTCCTGAAATATAATTTTATTATTTTTCTTGAGTGTTAAGACCACATTTTTTAGAGAAACACCCATCATTTCTGCACAATCACGTTCCAACGTTTCAATTGGTACTAATGACGGTCTTAGTGTTTCAATTTTATGTCCAACTTGTTCTGCAAATTGATACCCATCACCTGTAGAACCTGTTGCTGGATAAGTTGCACCACCAGTTGCCAGAATAATTCTATCTGCATGTAATTTTTCTTTACCGCAAAAAATCCCTTGACAAATATGATTTTCAACCCAAAGCCCTGTAACAGTATCTTGTATTATCTTCACATGTAATTTTTTTAATTCTTGCTGTAAAGCTTCTACAATTTCACTGGCTTGGTCACTCACAGGAAACACTCTATTTCCTCGTTCTGTTTTGAGAGCAACGCCTAAATTTTCAAAATATTGCATGACATCTTGTGGAGAACATGCAGAAAATGCACTATATAAAAACCTTGCATTTCTGGGAATATTTTGCATTAATGTTTCTAAATCACAATTGTTAGTCAGATTACATCTGCCTTTGCCAGTGATTCTGAGTTTTCTGCCAAGATATTTATTTTTTTCAATTAAAATTACTTCTTGTCCAGCTTTTGCAGCATGAATTGCCGAATAACAGCCAGCTGCTCCACCACCAATAATTACTGTTCTCATGAAAAATCCCCTAACATTCTGTGACGGCGTTCTATTAATTCTTGTTTTCTGGATTTTGTTTCATCAGGGCATAATTTCCAGCCTGATTCTGTCCATTCTAACAAATCGCCCTCTGTGCTATCTTCTGGGAGTGTATTTTTTAATACTTGTATCAATTCTAATTCTAATTCCAGTATTGCAAAATCTCCTTCAAAACGGTCAATTATATATTTCATAGTTTACTCTTTCCCACTTGTGATAACTTTACTGGATTTTGTATCTTTATCATATAAAAATACAATATCACCCTGTTGTGCTGTAATATAAACATTCTCTGTCCATGTTGCCAGATGTTCTAACGTACTATTTGCAGGGTGTCCATATTTATTATCCACACCACAGGAAATAGCAACATAATCTGGTTGTACTTGTGCAAGAAAATCCTCACTGGAAGACGTATCACTGCCATGATGACCAGCTTTTAAAAAATCTGCTTTCAAATCAGAATGATTCTCTAAAAGCATCTTTTCTTCCTGAATTTCCATATCACCAGTGAATAAACATGTCATATCATCATATTTTATTTGCAACACCAGTGAAGTATTATTTAACGAAGATACTTTTTCATCAGATACAGGTGCTAATACAGAAACCTGTGCATTTCCTAATGCAAAACTATCCCCTGCTTTTAAAGCCTGATAATTTGCACCTGTTGCTTCTACAGCATCTAAGTATTTTTCATAAGTTTTCGTTGTAGGTACTAGCGAATCATGATAGACAGGTTCAATCACATTTTTAGGCTTGATGACATCAAATATTTTTTGAAAACTTCCGATATGGTCAGCATGCATATGTGTAGCAGCTGCATAATCAAGCTCTGTAATATTTTTTGACTCCAGATAATTTAAAATTTTAGTACCAGCTTTAGATTCACCTGCATCAATCAGCATAGTCTGTCCATCTGCACAAATCAAAATACTATCTCCCTGCCCGACATCAATTACATGTACTTGAAATTCTGCATTATCAATCGTAATTTCTGCATTATCTTGTTGTGTTTCTTCTAAGCTATATCTACCACTGATTAATGCAACAACTGTTAAAATTGCAACAACAATGCAATAAATAATTTTATTTTTTGTTTTTGGTTCTTTTGGCATAGAACTAGTTTCTTTTTTTGCCATAAATTAACTCCTATTCTTCATTTTTTCATTCTGCAATTACAGTTGTTTCAGAGTAGTTAGTTTCTGATTGACTGCCATCATCAGGCATGACACCAACGAAATTCGCTAATTTTACTAAATTACCATAAGATATCTGATTCAGCATTTGTGTTAAATTTTTTCTATCCCATAATAAAACATTTGTTTTTTCTGCTGTTTCAATCGCAGATTTCGTAAATGTATGATTTGTCATAACAACAGCATTTAATTTTCTGTAAAACATATTTCCTGTAAAAACCTCTTGTACTGCTTTATTTCCGACTGGTTTTGAATAACACTTACATTGAATGGCATAACTTGTATTATCTTTTTCTGCAAGAACATCAATGCCATTATCACCAGATGCTTTTGTATGTTCTACATTCACAAATCCATTAAATTCCAAAACTTTGCAAATAATTTCTTCAAATTGAACACCCGTAACTGCATCAGAATCAATTTTCTGCAAAATCATTTCTGACATAATCGCATGATTCATGCTAGATTTTATTTTTTTTCTAGACTTAGCTTTTCTTTTTTTAGAGGCGATTATTTCAGGTTCTATTTCTATTTCTTCTGTTTCTTGTATTCTTTCATTTTCTATTGGAATATCAATTGAAAATAAATTTTCTTGTATCACAGATAAATTTTTTATTGCTCCCTGTTCAGCAATTTCTAATGCCTCTTGTTCGTCATGCAGTTCATTTTCAAGCTGTTCCTGTTCATATTGTTCTAAAATTTTTTCATCTTTTCTATCCTGACGGATTGCACCAAAAATATTCTGAAAAAATTTTTTTATCATTTCAAATAATTCTGTCAGACTTTTTTTAGACAATAGCATAATGCTGACAAACAACAATAAGCAAATTAATATTTTTGAGCCAACATCTCCAAATAAATACAAAACTGGATATGCCAATGCACTGAGCATACCTCCGCCACGCCATGCAATCCCGTCTTCATAAAACATTTTAAAACATTGTGCAAAATTATAATTTAACCCTCTGCCTTTGCCAAACATAATTTCAATAAAGCAACTTGCAAATATAAGACTAATCCCCATCCATTTGAGCTGATTTTTCAAATTTTCTTTTTGTTTTTCTTCGTCTACTCGACGTGCAAACAGAAATAGCCCTACTGGGACTGCTATTACAGGAATTCCAAAAAAACCTTTTAAAGCTTCATGCAAAACTTTCCACATAGCACTTCCCTGTACAAAAATCAGCAAAGCAGTTAATACACTGCTTGCAAATAAACAAACAGAATATACTTGTACAGATAATCCTTTTTTTTCTAATTCTTCTTGTTCTGTTTTTGATTCTGCTTCTGGTTCAGGTACTGCTGGCATAGAAATTTCTGGTTTTTCTGGCTTTGTTTCTTCTGGTTTTTTTTCAGGTTCCGATTTTGAAGAATTTTTTTTCTTTTTATTCTTATTCTCTGCCACAGTATCCCCTTTCCCGTTAAATATTAAACTTAACGTACAACGTTCATTACACCATAGCCTACTACACCAAGACCTAATAACAGTGTATACAC
>CAMWUF010000176.1 GCA_947177375.1 uncultured Ruminococcus sp. | reverse complement strand
TTTAAAAAACCAAGGGAATTTTTTCATGAAAATAAATTCATTTCCTTCATTATGATCACCCTGATCAAGTTCACCATGTTTTCCGTCAAAAATAACATTTTCTTTTTTTACTAAATATTCTAAAGCCCTAAGTGATTCGCCTGTGCTAATCACATCATCTACAATTAATACTTTTTTATTTTTTAATAAATCTGCTTTTTCACCATCAAGATATAAAACTTGTTCTTGTTCCGTTGTAATAGATTTAACAGCAACAGAAACAACATCTTGCATATATAATTTTACAGATTTTCTGGCAACAACATAATTTTTGCCACTTTGTCTTGCCATTTCATAGGCTAACGGAATGCCCTTGCTTTCTGCTGTTAATAAAACATCAAATTCTGGAGCTTTTGCAAGCAAAGCTTCTGCACTTTTGACAGTCATTTCTATATCAGAAAACATGATAAAAGCACCAATTTCTAAATTTTCATTCACAGGGCATTTTTTTAATTTTCTTGTCAGCCCTGCAATTTGCATTTCATAAAATTCAGCCATTGAAACACTCCTTAACCGAGAGACTGCTCACCCCAGCCCATTTTTTTACCTGCAACCATATGAAAATGCAAATGCATAACACTTTGTCCAGCATCTTCACCACAATTATTAATCACACGATAGCTATCTAAATTTTCACTTTCAGCAACTTTTGCAATCGCTTCAAAAATACTAGCTACATAATTAGAATTTTCAGCACTAATTTTTTTTGCACAACAAATATGTGTTTTCGGCACAAATAAATAATGCACAGGTGCAATTGGGGTAATATCTTTAAATGCATATACAAGCTCATCTTCATAGACTTTTGCAGAGGGAATTTCTCCTGCAATAATCTTACAGAACAAACAATCCTGATTCATCATAAAAATTCTCCTTTTTATTTAAAATAAATTATTTTACAAATTCAGCAATCACAGTTTCTAATTCCTGCAATGCAGTATCAAGCAATTCTAATGTTCCAATACCTGCCATTGCATTATCTGGACGACCGCCACCTTTGCCTTGTGTCAGCATAGCAATTTTCTGAACAATTTTGCCTGCATGCATGCCTTTTGCAATTGCATTTTTCGTACAAATGCAATATAATTGTCCTTTTTCAGCTCCAACGCCTGCTAATACAACAACAAAAGCTTTATCTACAGTTTTATTTTTTATCTGGTCACCCATTTTGCGTAACAAATCAGCTCCTGCACCCTGTACTTTTGATGCAACAATCTGTATGCCTTGATATTCTTTTGCTTGTTTCAGAATATCATCAATTGCACTGCCTGCCATTTTTTGCCGTAATGTTTCAACAGTTTTTTCAGATTCTTTTAATTGCACTGTTAATGCCAAACATCTTGCTGGCAATTCTGCTGTATTATTTAATTTCAAATTTTTAGCACTTTCCTGAATTAAGCCTTGTAACTGATTTAATAAATTTAATACACCTTCACCAGTAACTGCTTCAATTCTGCGAACACCAGAAGCAACAGAACTTTCTGAAATAATTCTAAACAAGCCAATATTGGCTGTATTTGCAACATGTGTACCGCCACAGAATTCAATTGACACATCACCAGCTTTTACAACTCTGACAACATCGCCATATTTTTCACCGAATAAAGCCATTGCACCTAATTTTCTGGCTTCTTCAATCGGCATTTCATTGATTTCAACAGGCATAGCCTCCAGAATCCATTGATTGACTAAATTTTCAACCTGCTGAATTTCATCACTTGTCATTGCGTTAAAATGTGAAAAGTCAAAACGACATGCTTTGTTATTCACAAGCTGGCCTGCCTGATGCACATGATCACCCAATACTTGACGTAATGCAGACTGCAACAAATGTGCTACTGTATGATTTCTCATGACATTATTTCTAAATTTCTTGCAAATTTTCGCATTGACAACAGAATTTACTTCTAATACGCCTTTCTCCATGTTGCCGAAATGCAAATAATGTCCATCTTCGTCTTTGGTAACAGCTGTTACTTTAAATACAGAATCTTGCATGATTATTTTGCCATGGTCAGCTACTTGACCACCACTTTCTGCATAAAACGGCGTCGTATCTAATACAATCACAGCAGAATCATTTTCTGAAATTGCCTGTACAAATTCGCTATTTTGCAAAATTGCTAAGACATTTGCAGATGTTTCATAATTATCATAGCCAATAAATTTTGTCTTTGGCAATTCTAATTTGATACTATTATCTGCCCATGAAGAACTAGCTTTTGATGCATAATCTGCTTTTGCGGTTTCACGCTGTTTTTTCACTAAAGCACGATAGCCTTCTTCATCAACAGTAAAACCTTTTTCTCCTGCAATTTCTACTGTCAAATCAAACGGAAATCCATAAGTATCACTTAATTTAAATACATCTTCACCAGATAATATGCTAGTTTTTGCTTTATCCATAATATTTGATAATAATTCCATGCCATTATCAATTGTCTTTGCAAAAGCTTCTTCTTCGACTTTAATAATTTTCTTGATATAATTTCTTTTTTCAGCAAGTTCAGGATAAGCTAATTGATTTTCCTGAATCACTGTATCACAGACTTCATGCAGGAAAGTCCCTTTAATGCCTATCATACGCCCATGACGTGCAGCACGTCTTAACAAACGCCGTAATACATAGCCTCTGCCCTCATTAGACGGCAACACACCATCACCAACCATAAAAGTCGTAGAACGAATATGGTCTGTAATCACTCTTAAAGATACATCTGTATTATGATTTTCATGATAATTCACATTGGCAATATTAGAAATATGCTTCATGATATTCTGCACAGTGTCAACTTCAAATAAATTATCTACACCCTGCATCACACAAGCCAAACGCTCTAAGCCCATACCTGTATCAATATTTTTATGTTCCATTTCTGCATAATTGCCATTGCCATCACTGTCAAATTGGCTAAATACTAAATTCCAGACTTCAACATATCTGTCACATTCACAGCCAACATGACAATCAGGTTTTCCACAGCCTTTGTCTGCCCCTCTGTCAAAATAAATTTCTGAACAAGGACCACAAGGACCTGTGCCATGCTCCCAGAAATTATCTTCTCTGCCCATGCGAACCATATGGGACGGGTCAACACCAATTTCTTTTGTCCAGATATCATAAGCTTCATCATCATCTTGAAATACAGAACAATGCAATAATTCTTTTGGCATTTCTAATACTTCAGTGAAAAATTCCCAAGCCCATTGAATCGCCTCACGCTTGAAATAATCCCCAAAAGAAAAATTACCAAGCATTTCAAAATAAGTCCCATGTCTGGCAGTTTTACCAACATTTTCAATATCAGGTGTTCTGATACATTTTTGACAAGTTGTCACACGTTTATTTGGCGGAACTGCTTGTCCAAGAAAAAATTTTTTTAATGGTGCCATACCTGAATTAATTAATAACAAGCTTTTATCACCTTGTGGAACAAGAGAAGCACTTGCCATTCTAGTATGATTCTTACTTTCAAAAAAAGATAAATACTGCTCACGCAGTTCATTTAATCCTTTCCATTGCATAAATTTCAACTCCAAATCCTAAATTTTTTTTAATAAATATATCTTTTTTTAATATTTATTTATTTATTAT
>CAMWUF010000175.1 GCA_947177375.1 uncultured Ruminococcus sp. | reverse complement strand
CTCTACCAAACTGAGTTACATCTCGCTATCAGTGTGCCTGACAGAACTCGAATCTGCGCTCTGAGGAGTCGGAGTCCTCTGTTTTATCCAACTAAACTACAGGCACATTTCTTTTTTATGTCTCTCTCAGACTGCTTTATTATTATAGCACAGGTTTCTAAAAATTGCAATGAAATTTTAATTAATTTTTTATGAAATTTTTATGAATTTTAGAAAAAAAAGCCATCCGTGCAATTGCTTATCTGTTAAAATATATGCGAGATAATAAATCATATCATTTTCAGAAATTTTTTTAACATTAAATTTCTGATGCAATACTTGAATTTGCGTGTTTTCTTCCTGCACAGAAACACTTGCCATGCGTAATTGTTCCGAATGCATTTTATTATAGCCATTTTGATAGACCCGCACAGCTCCTAGTATTGCAAAACTTAAAATACAATGTATGACAAATCCTGTTAAAATTTTTTTTAATTTCTGCATAATACTACTCCTCTAATTGTTGTAAAGCTCTTGCAAGAGAACTACCAATTAATTCTCCAGCATATTCTACTTGCTCCAATGTATTTCCATGAGAACCAACTTCAATTAAAATACTTCCAGTTGTTAAATCCTGATTATATTTTCTATAATCAAATAAAATTGGTCTTGTGAAACCTGCATAATCTGATTCCATTTGTTGTTGTAATAAACAAGCAAATCTGAAATTTTTTAAATAATTGGGCATATTCATAGTTCCATCATCGCAACCAGAAATAATCATTACTTGACTTGCTTTTTTGCCGTTCACTTCCACAACAGGCTGTTTAATCACACCGTCACCACCCACAGCGTCTCTATGAATATCTAATACAATTTTAATAGACGGATACTGTATCAAAGCATTTTTAACTGTTTCTGCACTGCGTTCGTAAGAGCCTGTATAAGACGGATAATCATGGATTGTCGTATCATGAACTACTCCAATTCCTGCGGATTCTAACTGCTCTGCAATAGCATCTCCTACCATAATCATATTTTTAGAGCTATCCGTTGTACGATAATTAAAATTAGAATCATAATATTCACGTTCATAGGGTTCAAAACTTTCAGTCGTATGTGTATGCATAATTAATACTTGTGGTGAACCATCTATTTTAATTTTAAATTCAGGTAATAATTGACTTTCTTCATAAAGAATCTGATTTGATAAAGCTGTTTTATTATGCACCTGTCCAGCAGTTACAAGCTGGAAAAATTTTGTTCCAGAATAAAATCCATAATGCATTTGTTCTACAATACCACCTGTTAAATTCCATTCTTCTGGATAAGGCTTTTCGCCTGCATCAGCAATTTTTTCTGTTTTCTGTTCTAAAAAAACAACTTGTGTTTCTGGTTCTGTTTCAGATTCTAAATCTTCTGAAATGCCAAAACCTTCAGATAAATAAAAATCAGGTTGCAATAAATCAGGAATATATTCTGATTTATCTTCATTTAATTCAAGATTTAATTTTTCAGATGTCGCACTTGTCAGAACTGGCACATACTGTATTAAACAGCCTGCCCCTGCTGTCAGTAATAATGCCAATGTCCCAAAAACTGTGCATTTTTGCAAAATATTATATTTTTTTCTTCGCATTGTCATACCTCCAGTATGTGCCTTTCTGATACAATATATGCAAAAAATTTTACAGTTATTCTTTTTTTGTGGACAAGCAAATAAAAAGCATTTCCTGCATATAAATAATTCAAAAAGCAAAACATAAAAATATCAGGGAGGGCATATGTGATGTATCGCTGTTACAATCCAAAAAAAATAAAATATTTATTATTACTAGATGCAATGTTTGTGATAATTTATTTAATTGCTAGCTCTATTAGCCGTTCCATTCATTCTGTTGGAAGTTTTCAAGCACAAGAGGGGATTTTTCTGCCAATTGTCATGTATCATAGCATTACAGATACAACAACAAATGGTGATTATCAGATTACAAAAGACCAATTTGCACAGGATTTATATTATTTATATGCAAATGGCTATGAAACAGTTAGCGTTGGAGATTTATTAGCCTATACAGAAGGCAAAAGCGAATTGCCAGAAAAGCCTGTTATGCTGACATTTGATGATGGATTTTATAATAATTTATCTCTTGCATTGCCTTTGCTGGAAGAATATAACATGTGTGCAGTTGTTTCTATCGTTGGCTATTATACAGACGAAACCGCAGAAAAAGACCCCCATGTAAATAGCTATTCCTATCTGACATGGGAGGATATTAAATTATTACAAAAATCAGGCAAAATTGAAATCGGCAGTCATACTTATAATTTACATAGTAATAACGAACGGGCGGGGTGTTCTATCATGTACGGCGAAAATTCAGAAAATTATCAAACTATGCTATATCAAGATTTAAATCAGCTCCAGACCAGAGCCAAAGAACAGACTGGATTTGCTCCAGTTGCCTTTGCTTATCCTTATGGATTTATTTGCAAAGAAAGCATTCCTGTTTTAAAAAAATTAGGCTTTGTTTGTACATTTTCCTGTCGTGAACAGGGGAATTATATTACACGTGATGCAGAATGCTTATATGGGCTTGACCGTTACAACAGAAGCCCTGACTACAGCACAGAAGAATTTTTTACTAAAATTTTAAATAATTAATCACTCATGTTTTCTAACTGTTTCAAATCAAACGGGGTTTTTTGATAAACGCAATAATTCAGCCAATTAGAATACATTAAATTTGCATGACATCTCCATGAGAATACAGGCTCACAATTGGGATTATCCCCTGCAAAATAATTAAACGGCACATCAATTGACAAGCCTTTTTCTAAATCTCTGAAATATTCTTCTTTGAGTGTATCACGTTCATATTCTGTATGTCCTGTTAAAAAAAACTGTCTTCCGTTTTTGCTTTCTACTAGAAAAACACCTGCCAAAGGCGAATAGGACAAAATATGCAAATCAGGGTGATTTTCAATATCTTCTCGTTTAATTTCCGCATGTCTGGAATGCGGAACTGGAAATACATCATCAAAGCCCCTTAATAAAGGCGTATCAGTTTCCACCATATGCGGAAATATGCCAAATAATTTTTTATCTAGTATATGCTTTTCAATTCCGTAATGATAATATAATCCTGCCAATGCTGCCCAACAAATATACATCGTAGAATATACATGTTTTTTTGACCAATCAAGAATTTCGCAAAATTCTTTCCAATAATCCACTTCTTCATAAGCAATCTGTTCTACAGGCGCTCCTGTAATAATCATACCATCATAGAAATCATGATATACTTCCTGAAAATTTTTATAAAATGCATTCAAATGACTTTGTGCTGTATTTTTAGAATTATGTGCGACTTGTAATAAATCCACATCTACTTGTAACGGCGTATTACTTAATAACCGCATCAACTGTGTTTCCGTTTCAATTTTTTTCGGCATGAGATTTAAAATTAGCACTCGTAATGGTCTGATATCCTGATGTTCTGCAAGATTTTTTGGCATTACAAAAATATGTTCCTGTTCAAGCGTTTGATAAGCTGGTAAATCTTCTGGGATTCTAATTGGCATACTATCCGTCTCCTTTTTATTATAAATTATTAAAATTATCAAAATTATCAAAATGAACCGGCAAAAACCGGTT
>CAMWUF010000174.1 GCA_947177375.1 uncultured Ruminococcus sp. | reverse complement strand
GAATATGTCCATATAAACCATATCTTAAAATCATGATTTCCAGTTCTCTTTTGTCTAAGCATTCATCTAAAAAAATATATAATTGCTTTGTATGAATTGAAAAATCGACTTGTTCTTCTAAATTTGTGCCATCTTCCAGTGTGTCCATAAGTGTTAATGCATTGCCGTCTTTGTCCGTCATAGTGGGTTCATTCATGTGTAAATCAGATGCATGTTTTTTCTTTGCTCTGAAATGCATTAAAATTTCATTTTCCACGCATCTGGACGCATATGTAGAAAATTTTGAGCCTTTATGATAATCAAATGTATCTACGGCTTTCATTAAGCCAAATGTGCCAATAGAAATTAATTCTTCCTGTTCTTCTGCTCCTCTGTATTTTTTCACAATATGAGCAACAAGCCGTAAATTATGTTCAATTAATTTATGTCTTGCTTTTGAATTATTCTGTTCCATTGCCTGAAAATAAGCAAGTTCTTCTTTTTGGGTTAAAGGCTTAGGAAATACCTGTGGTGTATCTGCATGAAGAATCCAGAAACACAAGTGATTTAAAATCTGTAAAAACATCAGCGTTTACCTACCTTTCTATATATATTTTATTTTTTGATTCTCTGGTTAGTATATGCTTGATAGCTTTTCCATGTGACAGTAATTTTTACCAGATTAT
Organism: uncultured Ruminococcus sp.; assembly: GCA_947177375.1. Lineage (GTDB taxonomy): Bacteria > Bacillota > Clostridia > Oscillospirales > Ruminococcaceae > UBA3855. The sequence continues at coordinate 2,972 of CAMWUF010000174.1, read as the reverse complement.
AATTATAAAGCCTCTTCTGGAATTAGTTCCAGAAAAGGCTTTATTTTTATAAATTTATGCTTTTATTTTATTGATTTTTTTACGATAATAAAACTGTACTCGAATTAAGACAAATATCACACATAAAATCGTAACACCTGTATCTGCAAAGACAGATAACCACATATTCGCAAATCCAAAAAATGCTAGTATCATAATTGCAATTTTAATCCCCAATGCAAATACAATACAATATTTTGATGTCTGATTCACTCGTTGTGCAATCTCAATTGCAGTGGTAATTGCCTTTGTATCAGAACTTAATAATACTACATCTGCAACTTCCATAGCAGCATCTGCACCAGTTCCCATGGCTGCCCCAACATCAGCACCAGATAATACAGGTGCATCATTGATACCATCACCAACAAACATAACAGCTCCATGTTGTTCTCGTATTTTCTGCATATAAACAGGCTTTTCTGTTGGCAATAATCCTGCATGTACTTCCTGAATTTGCAAATTTTCTGCAATTGCCTGTGTATGTTCAGAACTATCACCTGTCAACATAACTGTATATAAATTTTTTTTATTTAATTCTGCAATGGTTTGTTTTGCATTTTCTTTTGGCGTGTCAGATAATACTAATCTTCCATAATATGACCCATCTACTGCGACATAAACACATGTCCCAGAAGTAACTTTTTCAGGATAAGTTATCCCTAATTCTTCCATGAGTTTTTCATTGCCACATGCGACTTGCATATGATTTACTTTCCCAATCATGCCACGCCCTGCTAATTCTTGTATTTCCTGAGCAGGTGTATAAATAATTTTTTGCTCCTGCATATATTGCAAAATACTTTTTGCAACAGGGTGTGTAGAATAACTTTCACAACTTGCACACATCTTAAATAATTCTTCTGTTTTGCAATCTATTGTTTCAGCCTCTGTTACTGTAAAATTGCCTTTTGTAAGTGTTCCAGTTTTATCCATGACAACAGCCTTTACACTTGCTAAAGCTTCTAGTGAAATACCGTCTTTAAACAAAATACCATGTGCAGAACCAGCTCCGATACCTGAGAAAAATGCCAGTGGTACACTTAATACTAATGCACATGGACAACTAATCATGAGAAAATTTAATGCTGCATAAACCCAATATGACCAATTTCCAGTTATCAATGATGGGATAATTGCTGTTAATACAGCAATTGTAACAACAATTGGCGTATAGATTCTTGCGAATCTTGTAATAAATTTATCAATTTTAGGTTTTCCAGCAGCAGCACTTTCGACACTGTCCAAAACTCTTGTTACCATAGAATCTTTTAATTCTGCCGTAGCTTCCAATTCAATGACACCATTTAAATTCATACAGCCTGACATAATTTCACTGTCTGGTTTCACAGGTATTGGAAGTGATTCCCCTGTCATTGCGGAAGTATCTATATTACTTTCACCTTTGCGAACAATGCCATCTACTGGGATTCTATCACCTGCACGAACTAATAACAAATCTCCTATCTGAACTTCTTCTGCTGGAATGGTTCTGATATCTGTTTTACTGAAAATTTTCTGAACAGTTTCTGGACGCATATCAATTGCATTCATAACAGATTTTCTGCTGCGTTCTACAGCGATATGCTCAAATAATTCACCGATTCTGAAAAATAGCATTACACCAGCTGATTCTTCTACAGAACCAATGCACAATGCACCAATTGTTGCAATACTCATCAGAAAATTTTCATCAAAAATCTGTCCTTTTCCGATACTTTTGACAGAAGCAAATAATACTTCCCAACCCATAACGAAATAAGCAATCAATAAAAAGATTCCTGAAATGAAATCATTTTTTGTAGTCCATTCTAAAATAATACCAATTGCGAATAATACTGCACCAACGATAAGGATTTTTACTTCTGTATTCTCATGATGTTCATTTTTTTTAGAATCAGAAACTGTTTCTTGTTTTGTTTCATGAAGATGATAAATCACACCTGATTCTACACTGTCTGTTGCTTTTTGAATGAATTCTAATAAATTTTCTGGTTGTTTTGTTGTCACATGCAATTGCTTTGTCGCATAAGATAAACTTGCCGTTTCGACACAATCAAGCTTTTGAATTGCATTTTCAATCTTACTAGCACAATTTGGACAATCAATATTTTCAAAATCATAAATGATTTTCACAGTTTTTTCTGGAGCTGTTTTTTTCTTTTCTCCGTGAACAGAATAAATTACACCTGATTCTATTTTATCCGTTGTCTGCTGAATGCGTTCCAGTAAATTTTCTGGCTGACTTGTGATAATATGCAATTGTTTTGTTGCATAAGATAAATTTGCACTTTCAATGCCATCAAGTTTTTGAATTGCGGATTCAATTTTAACAGCACAGTTTGGACAATCAATATTTTCTACATCATAAATGATTTTAACTGATTCACTTGAAATTTCTTGTTCTATTTTCTCAATTTTCTGTTCTGGCAGATAATCACAGCAATTACAATTTGGGTCACAACAAGCAGTTTTTCTAGCTTGTTGGACATAATCTTTTACATGATGATGACCAGAGCTGTCACGTTCTAAAATTTTTACGCCCTCATCTATACTAATTGCAATTTTCTGTACTTGTTCTAGTAAATTTTCAGTCTGTTTCACAGTTAAATGCAATTGCTGTGTCGCAAAAGATAACCGAACAGCTTCAATAAAATCTAACTTTCTCAAAGCATTTTCAATCTCAACAGCACAACGTGGACAATGCAAATGCTCAATGCGATAAATCACTTGCATAAAAATTCATCTCCCGATATAATATTTGAATACTTGAACGATTGTTCAAGTATATTATAACACAAAACAAGCTACTTGTCAATGCTTTTTTTAAAATTATTTTTTGCATTTTATTCATTTTGTTGCTTCAAGCTTTTTTATGAGACATATAATTTAAATAACTCACTAATTTATTTCTTTGCCGACAATCGTCGGCA
>CAMWUF010000173.1 GCA_947177375.1 uncultured Ruminococcus sp. | reverse complement strand
AATTAGAATAATACTAAAAAAGAAAATTTTATTATGTATATTTTTTCACAAAATAAAGAAGCAATTGTAAATCTGGATAGTAACTCTGCAATCTATATTAGTTATAGCGAAAAAGAGAAAGATTTCAGGATTGATACAGATTGTGTTATTCTTGCACGCTATTCAGACAAAGAAACAGCAAAGAAAATGCTTATTAAAATTTATACTGGGCTTAAAAATGGTGATAAATTTTTTGAAGTAGAATAATTAAGAGGAATAATTTATGATATATAGTTTACATGGAAAAATAGTAGAAACTGCACCAAATTTTGTTGTGATAGAATGCGGTGGTGTCGGCTACGCTTGTCGAACAACACAAACGACACTTTCTGCAATTGGAGCTGTCGGCGAAGAAACGACACTTTATACACATATGGCAATTCATGACACAGCAATTGAATTATTTGGCTTTGCAACAAAAGAAGAATTACATTGTTTTCAAATGTTGATTACTGTTTCAGGCATTGGCGGAAAAGCTGGATTAGCAATTTTATCAGATTTAACGCCAAATAGATTTGCTTTGTTAGTAGCGTCTGGGGATAGCTTGGCATTGACGAAAATTAAAGGCATTGGCAAAAAATCAGCAGAGAGAATTATTCTTGATTTAAAAGACAAGCTTGCGAAAACAAATCCTGTGTTACAGGAAATGCCTGTTGTAGTAAATACTAACAAAACAGATAGTCTTGCAGAAGCAATGGCTGGATTATTAGTCTTAGGCTATCGGCAAGAAGAAGTTATGCCAATTTTGGTAAAACAAGATGAAAATTTATCAGCAGAAGAATTAATTAAATTTACACTGCGTGAAATAGGTAAACAAGCAAAATAATATTAAACTATATTAAAATATAAAAATGGAGGAAAGAGCCTATGAATCTGGAAGAATTATTGCAATTTGCAATGACGGATATTTCAAAACGTGGGATTTTTTTGCAGACATTAATTAGAAGTGATGTTTTTGTAATTTGCAGAAATCCTGTGCAGTTTGAAAATAATAGCTCGCAAGTGCAATTAGAATTAATGACTGTACAGAATCAAGATGGCTATGTATTTATTCCATTTTTTACAAGTCATAAAGTATTATCTTTGTTTGCAAAACGTTATGTAGAATGCTATAAATTAAATTGCCTGCGTTTTTTTGAGTTAATACAGGATATGAATGCTGTGCTGAATCCGAATTCTTATGGAAAAGAATTTCATTCTGTTGAAATAAAAGCAATTTTAAAAATTGCAAGAAATCTGCATGTGAAAGCAATTTCTTATAACGAATTAGAAAATATCAGCTACAGAGAGCCACAGCGTTCTTTGTTACATATTCGGCAGGCGGCATCTAAATTTTTCAGCACACAGCCTAATGTGGAAAGAGCTTTTATTGTAGAAATGATAAAAGGCAGTGAAAAACCACAAATTTTAATTGTGATAGATATGCTTGGTAATACTAGAAAATTATTTACTGGTTTGGCAAGATATTTATCTAAAATAAAAAAAAGCAATGAGCATTTATATTTTTTGAGCTATGAACAGGAACTTGGCAAAAAAGCAGCAAATCAGATTCAGCCTTTTTATGTCAGAACGACAAAGCGTTATTTTTAATTTTTTTAGAAATGAGGGATTTACATGATTGAAACAGGGGATTTTAAATTTGATAATCGGCTGGTGTCAACACAGGAATTAGAAGAAGATACTGGCATTGAAAAAGGGTTGCGTCCGTTATCTCTTGCGGAATATATCGGACAAGATAAAGTAAAAGAAATTATGACAATTTATATAGAAGCAGCGAAACGCCGTGAAAGTGCATTAGACCATGTATTATTATATGGTCCTCCTGGCTTGGGAAAAACAACACTTTCAGCAATTATTGCACATGAAATGGGCGTGAATTTGAGAATTACAACAGGACCTGCCATTGAACGCCCTGGAGATTTGGCGGCGATTCTGACAAATTTATCTTCAGGTGATGTGTTATTTATTGATGAAATTCATAGATTAAATCGTGCTGTAGAAGAAATTTTATACCCTGCGTTAGAAGACCATGCAATTGATATTGTTGTTGGCAAAGGTCCTTCTGCTAGGTCATTGCGAGTAGATTTGCCAGAATTTACGCTTGTTGGTGCGACTACCAGAGCAGGACAATTATCAGCTCCTTTGCGTGATAGATTTGGCATTGTTCAGAGATTAGAATTATATACGCCAGAGCAATTATCAGATATTATCCGCAGAAGTTCGCAGATTTTGGGCATTCCCTGCACAGCAGACGGTGCATTAGAATTGGCAAGACGTTCAAGAGGAACACCACGTATTGCGAATAGGCTTTTAAAACGTGTGAGAGATTTTGCCGATGTGATTGGCAATGGAGAAATTACAGAACAAATTGCAAAAATAGCATTAAATCGCCTTGAAATTGATGCATTAGGGCTTGACAGCAATGACAGAAGAATGCTGGATATGATTATCAAAGGCTATGGAGGCGGTCCTGTTGGGTTAGAAACACTTGCCTCAGCATTAGGAGAAGAAGCTGTTACTTTGGAAGATGTTTGTGAGCCATTTTTAATGCAGTTAGGTTTTTTGTCCAGAACGCCAAGAGGACGCTGTGCCACACAAGCAGCATATAGGCATTTAGGCTATCCTGTGCAATCACAACAAGAAAATTTGCAATTATTATTATCAGATGCAGAATAAAAATAGTTAGGAGGAAAAAATTTGCGAGCATCAAATAAATGGAAGTCCTATCGTGTGATAGATACTTCTGATGGTGAAAAATTAGAAATCTGGAATGGTGTGACACTCATACGACCAGACCCTCAAGTGATTTGGAAAACAAGTAAAAACAGAAAGCTCTGGGAACAAGCAGACGCACATTATCATAGAAGTAATTCAGGTGGTGGAAAATGGGAATTTCATGCAAAATTGCCTGAAAATTGGGAATTATGTTATGAAAATTTGAATTTAAAATTTAAAATTCGTCCAACTGGATTTAAACATACGGGATTATTTCCTGAACAAGCTGTCAATTGGGATTTTATGAGTGCATTAATTGAAAAAGCACAAAGACCTGTGAAAGTATTAAATTTATTTGCCTATACAGGTGGTGCAACACTTGCTTGTGCAAATGCTGGTGCAGAAGTCTGTCATGTAGATGCTTCTAAGGGCATGGTACAATGGGCAAGAGAAAATGCAAATTTATCTGCTTTGCAAGATAAGCCAATTCGCTGGATTGTAGACGACTGTGAAAAATTTACGCTAAGAGAAATCAGACGTGGTCGGCATTATGATGCCATTATTATGGATCCTCCAAGCTATGGCAGAGGCCCTTCTGGGGAAATCTGGAAATTAGAAAATAGCATTTATGATTTAGTTCAGAACTGCGTGAATGTATTAAGCGATAATCCAGTATTTTTCTTGATTAATAGCTATACAACAGGGTTATCACCATCTGTGATGGGTTATATTTTAAATAGCTTATTAACCAAAAAATTCGGCGGTTATGTCTATTTTGATGAAATTGGTCTGCCTGTGGAACAAAGTGGCATGTGTTTGCCCTGTGGTGCAACGGCTGTCTGGTGCAAGGATAATGCTGAAAGGTTTTTTTATGACAAGTAATACTA
>CAMWUF010000172.1 GCA_947177375.1 uncultured Ruminococcus sp. | reverse complement strand
ATGTTATAATGACAATATGACAGCCCTCTGTTTTTCAGAGGGCATTTTTTGAATGGGAGTGATAATTTGAAAAAAATATATTTAGGAGCTGTTATGATAGTATTAACATGTCTGACAGCTTGCAAACAAGAACAAAAAACAGAACTAGATAATAATAATAATAATAATAATAATCAAATAATAGAAACATCAGAAAATAATGATTCTGATATTGAAACAGAATTAAAAACAGAAGATTTGCAAGAAACACAGCCAATTAATGTGCATTTTTCAGAAACGGATTTTAACGCTCATACATTCAATGACGGAAAATTTGATTTTGTGCAGATAGTAAATGATGATGCTTGTGCAGAGGGAAAACTTTCTGTTGAAAATATTGATGAAAATTTTATGTTGAAATTTACAGATTTATCTACAAATGCAGAGAATTTAGATAATACCATGCAGAAAATTTGTATTTCAGTTGATAAATTACTAAATCCAGACCAATTAGAAAGTGTTTTTGCGATTGGTTTTGATAGTTATGCACAGGCAAAAGATAATTTAAATATAGAATCTAATATTTTTATCAGTGGCGAAACGGTCTGCATGAATGACGAATGGTATCATTTTGAAGAAGTTTCTGTTTCTGAATCTAATGCGTATCATGTAGAATTGAAATTTGCAGAATCTGACATGCGTTGGGATAGTTCACAAGAAACTGTAAATTTAATCATTACATGTTCAGGTATGCAAACTATTTCTGATTGGTATTTAGATAATATTATTTTTTATGACCAAGAGGGCAATACCATTCCATTAAATCCATCTTATTAAAAAACAAAAAAAATTCAGAACAGGAAGAATGATTATGAAAAAATTGAGAATAACAGCAATTTTTATGTGCTTGCTATGGATTATACATCTGACAGGTTGCGGATTCGCAGGCACAACTTACAAAGACTATGTACAAGCCGTATTAGATGCCAGCTATCATAATGAATATGATGCTTATCATGAGATGACGATTTGTACTATTCCAGAAGCAAGTGATTTATTCAGAAACGAATCAAATGCTTTAAGCGAACGAATGAGAACTTATTACGGCGTAAAATCTGATATGATTTCTCAGGATACAATCCAGTTATATGATAAACTTGCGGTAGAAATTCTTAAAAAAACAAAATACACTGTCCGTGATGTGCTAAAAACAGGCGAAGCCTATCAAGTAACTTTGATTATTTCACCAATTGATTTCTGGGAAAAATCAGAACCTGAAATAAAAGCTTATTATGAAAATGAATTCACACGGAAATATGAACAAGCTCCCACACAGCAAAAAGCGGATTTATTAGAAGAAGTTTATGCCAAACAAGTATATAATATTTTAAATCAATGCATGAAAAATTTAGACTATCTTACACCAGTAGAATATGATTTTACAATTGGGACAGGCGAATATGCTGTAACTGGTCAAATTTGGAAAGAAATTGACAGCTTGTTATTAAATTATTAATAAACAAAAAAGCGGTTCTGCACTAGAACCGCCTAAAAAATAATAAGGATGTAGGATTTATGATAGTATAATTATAGCATATTTTACGAAATCTGTCAAGGTTTCTGTATAGTTTTCGTAGAAATCACTAATTTTTGACAAAAATATTCTGCATATTGAACAAATAAAAAATGAAAAAAATTATTTTTATTCCAGTTTTTGGCATTGTTTTTCTTCTTTTGTCATATGATTGCGAGCTTTTCCAGCACGAAGTACTTCAACTTCAGAACGGTCAACGGTATATAAAATATCTTCTTCTTTTTCAGAACGAATGCGAAGTTTTCCAGTAATTAAATTTGCATCTTCTACACGTCCTTTTCCTTGTGATGTTTTCACAAGTGAGCCAATTTTCGGCGTAATTTTTTGTAACGCTTCATATACATCTTGCTCATGTTTCAAACAACACATGAGTCTTCCACAAGTACCAGAAATTTTAGTCGGGTTTAAAGACAATCCCTGCTCTTTTGCCATTTTGATGGAAACAGGCTGAAAATCGCCTAAATAACCTCTGCAACAGAATTCCCGACCACAAACACCAAAACCACCAAACATTTTGGCTTCATCACGTACGCCAATCTGACGCAATTCAATACGCATTCTGAACACAGAAGCTAAATCTTTTACTAATTCCCGAAAATCTACACGGGAATCTGCTGTGAAATAAAATAATAATTTACTATTATCAAATGCACAGTTTACATCAACAAGCTTCATTTTCAGACCATGTAAAGCAATTTTCTGTTCACAGACAGCAAATGCTTTTTTTTCTTTTTGCTGATTTAATTCCAATGTTCTGAAATCCTCTTGATTCATAATGCGTATAATAGATTTTAAAGGCGTCATTACATTATTATCTGCAATTTCTTTATTGGCAATCGCAATGACACCCCATTCAATGCCTTTGGTCGTTTCTACAATTACTTTTGTTCCTAAGGGAAGTGTCAAATCATTGGGTGCAAAATAATATATTTTATTAGAATTCTCAAAACGAACACCTACTATTTCAATCATAAATTTCAATCCTTTCTAATATATAATTTATTATAATAATAACAAATTTCCCCCAAAAGCAGAAAAAGCTAATTTTACGCTGACATTAGATTCTATTGCAAGATACGCATTTCTAACAAAATCTTGTAATTGCATTGCATGATTGCTTGTCAATACAGAAGCCAATGCTTGTGAACTGGCTTTATCACAGCCCATTAAAAAATTATTTTCATATTGATATTTCATGATTAATGCGTCACGAAATTGTAAATTTAATAATTTTAAAAATTCTAATGCCTGTTGTCTGTCTTTTTCATAAGCATATAAAATTTTTAATATTTCATAATGCTTTCTGGTGGCAATCGCATTTGTAAAATCAGCAACTTGTTTTGTTAATTCCTGCATAGTATTATCTTCCAGCCAATGCAAAGCCTTTCCAATATTTCCGCCACAAGCATTCACAGCTTTTTCAGACTCTGCTATACTCTTGCCTTGTGCTAATAAAGCTGTTTTACAATCTTCCTGACTACAGGGATTCACAGCAATTTGCATCATACGTGACAGCATTGTTTCTAAAAAAATAGTTTTTTGTTCCGCTGTGAATAATAATATCACATGTTCTGGCGGTTCTTCTGTGAGTTTTAACAGCGTATTCTGTGCTGGAATACCAATTGCATCACAGTCTGCAAATATATAAATTTTTAAATTATTATCATTAGGAGCTACAATTGCATCATGACAGATTTTTCTGACAGTATCTACAGAAAACCCCTGTTTTTTACCTGAATGTTCTACAAATATAAAATCAGGATGACTGTTATGCAGAATTTTTTTGCAATTCCGACATGTACCACAAGGAGCATGTTCTTCTGTACAAAAAGCCGTCATTGCAAAATATTTCGCAAGTGTTTTTCTTCCTGAACCTTTTTCACCATAAAATAAACAAGCATGCGGGAAATGCTGATGTTTTTTCATGCTTCTAATTAATTTTAAATTTTCTGCATTACCGTAAATTTCAAATCTATTCATAATTTTTCAAACCGTTCCACATCTGTTACAAATTTAATTGCTCCGCCAACTTCGACTTCTACAGGAAAATTAATTTCTGAACTAATCG
>CAMWUF010000171.1 GCA_947177375.1 uncultured Ruminococcus sp. | reverse complement strand
ATATAAAATAAAGCAAAGCAGACAGAAGTTATTTAAAACATAAAAAGGGGGCATATTATGCAAAATGAATCTGTTGTACAGAAAATGATTGATGTTGTAGAAGATTTTTCTTTTCCTTACCAGAATACAGAGTATCAAGAAGCATTCCGAATCTGGCGAAGAAAAAAAAAGAATCCCTATGCATTTCAATTTACAAAAAATCCAAAGGAATCTGCATTTTCAGAAAGTCAAGCGGTTGGTACAAAATCACCTTCTAAAGTAGAACAAATTGTATTGAATAGAATGGGGTATTTAGTAGGCTATATATTAATTTGTTATTTGGTGATTGAAAATGTATTTGATAAAATAGCCGTGCTAATTATGCATTCTCTGCATTTACAGATTGAAATGGTTACTCTAGGACAAAGTCGTTTATATGGTGATGAAACTTTGATTTTCTGGTTGTCATTTTTGACGAATCTTTTAAAATATCTAATTCCTGCATTAGTTATGCAGTTTGTTTTAAAATTACCAGTTCGGGTTAGTTTACCAATGCATATCAGAAAGCCATCACTATTAATTGGCGGAATTGCATTGATAATGCTTTTAAATATTGGGCTTGGTATGTTTGGTGCGTCACGCTCTGCGGAATTAGAAAAATACAGGCTTATTTCCAGTGCAGTTGGCAATGATGACCATAGAATTATTATATATATATTAGTAGCAATTTTTGTACTGCCACTGATTACAGAACTATTGCTTCATGGAGCTATGTTTCAAGCAATGCGACAATTTGGTGATATGTTTGCTGTTGTCACAACGGCAGTTTTAGCAGTTGCATTGACACATAATATATGGGACGCCTTGCGAGTGGGATTAGTACACTTAACAATTTCTTATTATTTAATTAAAACGGGAAGTTTTGGGTCAGTGGTACTGATTCGGATTGTACATGAAATTTATATGTTTGCATTGTTCTGTATGGAAACTTATGAGGCTGTGTATTCTTTAGAATGGTGGCTGATGTTGCTTGTACCATGTATCTTAGGTGGTGCTGTATGTATTTCTACCTTTTTGCAACGGAAACTAGCAAATGAACCAATAAAAGAAAATATAACTTATCTTACAATGCAGGAAAAATTAACAGCTTTTTTTACGACAATGCCAATGGTTGCATTTTTAATTTGCTGTGTATTGCTAATGGTAGTCACAGCTATGTTAACATAGGAGAATGAATTTATATGAAAGAAAATTCAGAAATTTATATGCGACATGCACTGGCATTAGCAAAAATTGCTTTACAAAAAAATGAAGTTCCTGTAGGAGCAGTCATTGTTCGGCGTAGTACAGGTGAAATTATTGGAAAAGGCTATAATCAAAGAGAATCTGTTCGTCATGCACTTGCCCATGCAGAATTAATTGCGATTGATGAAGCATGTCACATATTAGGCGGTTGGCGTTTACCAGATTGTGCGTTATACGTGACATTAGAACCTTGTCCTATGTGTGCAGGTGCAATTATTCAGTCAAGAATTGATGAAGTCTATTTTGGTGCATCAGATGCTAAAAGCGGTGCGGTAATATCTGTAGAGCATATGTTTTCATTGCCTTATAATTATCGTCCGAAAATTTATAACGGTATTTTAGAACAAGAATGTTCTGCGATTCTGTCAGATTTTTTCCGTAATTTGAGAAGTAAACGAAAACTAGAAATGTCAGTAAGAAAACTGCAAAGTAATATCAATAATTAAGAAATAAGGAGAGTTTTTTTATGAAGTATATGAAAAAATTAGCTTGTATATTTTTTATAGCAGGAATGTTATGCACAGTTGGTTGCCAAAAAGATGAATCAAATGTAAATATTTACGATGAAAATAATCCTGCACCAACAGAAGCACAAAAGCAGGAAATTAAAAGCAATTTAGGTGAACAAGCTGAATTAGATGGTATGAGCTTTACGGTAATTTCAGCAGAAGACCCCAATATTGTAATGCAAAATACAGGAAAACAGGCATTATTTTTCAAAGTTGAAATTAATAACCAAACAGAAGAAACTGTAACAGCAAATTATTTAAATAATTTTTCTATTACAGTAGACGACACGGAATATACTTCTGATATATGCTGTACAATTCCTGTTATGAAAGAATTATATGATTTCTATGGTATTTCTGCAATGACAGAAGAAATTCCTGCTGGAGAATCCCGCACAGGTTATATTGCCTGTGAAACGGATAAAAATTTTAAAGAAATTTCTTTGCATTACACGCCAAAAATAAATAATATTGGTTCAAGAATTACAGTAACACTTTCTGATGATAGTATTATACCAGTGAATAAAAATTAAAATAAAAAAAGCACAGTCTCTCAATCAAAGAGAAACTGTGCTTTTATGTTTGGAATCATTTACAGAAACATTTCTATGATTAGCCAGCCTGAGGAGCTTCCACAGGACAGACACCTGCACATGCACCACAATCAAGGCATGCTTCTGCATCAATCTCATACTTTGCATCGCCAGCGGAAATTGCATTTACAGGACATTCGTCTGCACATGCACCACAACTAATGCAAGCATCAGTAATTTGATATGCCATATCTAGCACCTGCTAATTATTATATAATAATAAATAGCTTTTCCTTTCTTTTAGAATCAAGACAAGAATCTTGTTATTTATATTCTATCATATTAAAAAAAAAAGTCAAGTATTTTTTGAAAATTTTTTTCATAGATAATTTTAATAATTTTTGTATAAAATAAATCCCCGTCAAAAAACGGAGATTTATTATCTTAATTATGCATGTGTTGTCATTGTAATACCACTTGCTTTTTCATAGAATGGTACAGCATCACGCAATGCGGACTGACCAAATCTATTAGCAGTTGGTACAATTGCAAGCTCTACACCACGAAGATGAGGCTTTGCAACAGCTGCAATATCATCAAATAATTGTTTTAAAGCAGTTTCACCAGTTACTGTTGTATCTATTACTAACAAGAAATTAGGATTTGGTTTATCTTCACGTTTCATGACACGCAGATAGGCTTTATTAATGCTTTCTTGTGTAGCAAAATGCGGTTTAAGAGCTTCTAATAATTCTGTTGGTTCTTCTTTGAGTGTACCAATTTGAATCTGTGTGCCTGGTGCAATTGCTTCTGTGTTTATAATACGAATCAAGCTTTCCGTTGGAATCATAATATTCTGACCAAATGGATTCACCACTGCTCCAGAAATACCATTATCTGGATTTCTCTGGAAGAACTGACATAAATCTCTATAAGAGATTGCAGCCAATTGATGTTTGCTGACATCTCCCCATTTACGAATTTCCGCAATATCCGTAAACAATGGGAAAAATTTCTCTCCTTCAGAATTATTGAACAAAATAAAACTAACTTTTGGTTGTTCTTTCAGTTCTACAGTACCATCTTCATTTGCCTGTGCCTGCTGTACGCTTTCTACATTTGCTGGAACAAGAAAACGTGCAACTTTCAAATGATTTACAAAAGTAACTTCATTTTTCTGATTTCTTTCCTGTTTCATTGCGTCCATAGCTTGTACCAAAGCCGGATTTGTAATCGGCTGTTGGCTTTGTTTAATTTCTGCCAAAATTTTCACCTCATTTAATTACTCAAAAATAACAGCTTTCGATTTGTTTTGCACAACTGTTATAGATATTATAAC
>CAMWUF010000170.1 GCA_947177375.1 uncultured Ruminococcus sp. | reverse complement strand
ATTATAATCTGAAATTGTGTACTTGTCAATATACAAATATCACAAATTCAGGACTATTTTTTATTACATATTCACAAATGAAGTTTGTTTCTACTTTTTAGGTATTGACAAACACTCTGAAAATGCGTATAATATTTTCAAGGAGGTGATTAACGTGTTAAAGCCACAACAGCTTAAACTTCTTCGACAAAAAAAAGGACTTACAAAAAAAGCAGCAGCAAAAGCAATAGGCATCACAGAACGTGCTTATATCGCATATGAATATGGTGAAAGAGATGTAAGTACGGAAACTTTAGTAAAAATCGCAAAATATTTTGGCGTGACAACTGATTATTTACTTGGCGTTGAAACAGAACCAAATCCACTTGATATGCTAGACTTGAGTGATGTAGAAAAAGCGATTTTGCAAGTGTACATTAGTGTCAACTCCGAAAAAAGAAAATCTATGGAAGATTTTCTAGTAGAACTTGCCGCTGGAGCAGACATACAATTGCTCAAGAAAAAATTGCTCGAGCCTGAGCAGGAAGATAATGAATATATCACTTACACAACCACTATTGGTGCGGAGATGGATAGACGTAAAGCACTTGAAGCTATACAACGGGCAGGTGAGCTTGATAACGCTGAAACGAAGAAAAACGCCGTATGATAACCATGACTACACGTATCAAGAAAAAGTAAACGAAAAAAATCCGTCCAGTAGATGACACTGAACGGAAAACAAAATATGTTACACTTAAACACTTAAAAAAAACCAAATATAAAAATTAAAAATCATTTATAAGTGTAACATATTTTCTCAAAAAAATCAAGACTAAGGAGTGAGTTTTTTTGGAAAATGCAAAAATTTTTAGAATTCCTAAAGATAGGAATTACACATGCATAAACAACAAACACGTTTTTGATTCAAATATTTCAGAGTTGGCAAGCAGATTGCTAACAGTTGTGCTGGCGTTGCCTGATAGTTGGAAATTTACTGTTTCAGGTATGGCAACCATGCTTGCCAGAGGAAGAAAAGCTATTAGAAAAGCAATTGCGAATTTAGTTCAAAGCGGTTATGCGTATGTAGAGCAGCCAAGAAATGAAAAAACAGGTTATTTCGAGAATAACATTTATACATTCTATGAAACGCCAGAAGTCAATCCACACCTGAATCCACAACAAAATCAGGAAATTTCAGAAACCCCTGTAAATAGGGATTCTATCCGTGTGCCAAAAACGGAAGAACCGTCACGGTACGACCGTCTAGGCACACTATCAAATACTAATAAATTAAATACTGATAAAGTAAATAAGTCTGAGTCTGTCAGTCGACAGATTGACAAATTTACACCACAATCTAATAATGATGGAATTAACGGGGAGGCATCTGTTGCTGATTCAGAAATAGCCATTATTTTAAAAGAGAACACTATTGGAATTGGCTTAGAAGATAAACAATTTGTTGAAGAAATGATTCAGCATTTAAATAAAGCTATTTCTATTGGCAAAATTAGTTTAAATAATGCTATTGATAAATTAAAAACAATTATCAGTACAGAAGATTCTCTTAATTCTTTTATAAAAAAATTACATCAAGTATGCATAGATTCTTTGCCAAATTTAAAATATCCCAAAGCGAAAAATAGCTTTATTAGGAAAATAATTGTAAATAAATTGAGAGAATATATTCCAGAGTCAATAGAATCTAATCAAAATATTACAAATCAAACAAATGTTTCTACAATTCAAAAAGGTCAAATTAAAACAAAAGAAGAACCTTTAAATTTTAGGGAAATGCTTATTTCCTTGAATAGTTCTTTACTTAGAGAATATGATATAAATGATAGTATTTTCGATAACGAAGAAAATTTCTGGTCTTATTTTGAAGATTGGGAAGATGCCCAAGTGAAAAGTTGTGTTATTTCAGAAGAACTTAGGCACAATCAAACCGATATGCAAAACATTTTGAAGTTCTTAATGTGTTGGAATGACCTAGAAAGCGGCGAATTTAAATCATTTTCCCAATATGCAATTTCATATCTTGCAGAAGTTCTTCAAACAGGTAAATGCTGTGGACAAGAAATAAACTGCCATAATCTGATTTCTTATTTAAATTATATTAATTGGGGCGGAAGAGATGACTACGAACGAGAAACTACAGAAGAATCTATCTGTGATTTCATGGAGTGCTTTTTCAGACATTACTGCAAACAAATTGAAGCCTATCCACCAAAATCAGCTAACAGAAAAGGATATATTACTAAAATGCTAATAAATTACTTAAATGGCGAGTATCAGGCTATTTCTGCACATACACATGCATGTATGAAAAACATTGGCAATACGCAAAAAAATACTAATCATAACTATGATGAGAATAGTTCACTTCAAGAACTTTACGAATATGAAAGAAGATATTATATGAGCTGATAAATGTTTCTAACATGAATATTAAAAAAAGGCTGTTGCAAGACGGTCTTTTCGTGCTACCAAAATATAAAAAATTCAATTAAAATCTACTATAAGAACTCCTAAATTAAAAATATATCATTTAGGACTTGCAATTATTAAAATTGTATGATATAATAAAAATGTGAACTATAACAAAGGCGGTGCAAATTTTGAAAAAAAATACTATAAAATGTTTTTATTGTGGATGTCAAGATTCTAAGAGTAATTACAATGATGACAAAGGTGCGCTAATTGTAGAATGTCCAATATGTGGTAATTACAAGTATACTCATATTATTCGTTATGGTCTTGATGAGAAAGAACACTTTGGAAAAAATTTTGAAGATGAGATAGCATTCTATTTATTTCATAAAGGAGTACATATTGATACAAATATGTTCATTTCACAATATAAACCACAATATGTATGGTTATATGATGAATTTCCTGTAACAGAAAAAAATGAATGGTCTCTTGAAGTATCATTGAATGAAATCAAAGCATTTAATGCAATAACATTGCATGAAAAAGTTTTACTTATATTACAGTATATTGCTTCTCATTCTGAATATTATGGTGCTGAAAAAGAATACACAAAAGATGAATTATACAGTTTACTTTTTATAAAAAGACACAAAGATAATGGTATTGTCCCTAATGATGTGCTAGAAAAACAGAAAAAATACCTTTTAGATTATCTTCAAAAAGAAGGATTTATTGAATTTAATAGCTTCGATGATAACATGGAAGGACATGTGAATATCACTTTAACACCTTCTGGATGGGGATATGTAGAAAAAAATACTTCAGATTCATCTAAATCAAAAGATGTATTTGTTGCTATGTCTTTTGCACCTGAAGCAAAGGATACAAGAATAGCAATTAGAAATGCAATTGCAAAATGTAATTTTATTCCGAAAATTATGGACGAAATTGAACATAATCATATGATTGTACCAGAAATGTTATATCAAATTAGACAAGCACGTTTTGTTATTGCAGATTTCACTCAGCGTAATAATGGAGCATACTACGAAGCTGGATATGCTTTAGGAAAAGAAAAAGAAGTAATCCATCTTTGTCGAAAAAAAGAATTTGATGAAAAGGGCATACACTTTGATATTGCTCAGATAAATACGATTGTATGGGAAAATGAAAAAGATTTAGAAGAAAAACTAATAAAAAGAATAGAAGCCACAATTTCATAATTTATAAGTCCATATAGTATATTGC
>CAMWUF010000169.1 GCA_947177375.1 uncultured Ruminococcus sp. | reverse complement strand
TATCAAACCCAAAACAATCCTTATCAAACCCAAAACAATCCTTATCAAAACCAAAATAATCCTTATCCAAATCAAAACAATCCTTATCAAACTCAAAATAATCCTGTTAATCTTGATAAAAATAATAATCAATCATAAACTAATAAAAAGCCCATCAGTAAACCTGACGGGCTTTTTCATCATTCTTGTGATTGTTCTGGAGTAATTTCTATCATAGCTTCTTGTTCAGCAATTTCAGTTTCTGTCACTGATTCAGTAGAAATTTCTGATTGTTCTGTTACTATTTCAATTCCGCTATCAGTTACAGTTTCAGGCAATGTTGTTATCTGAAATGTTTCTGTTTGTGTTTGAGAAACAGCTCCCTGTTGTGTGAAACTATCAAATAGAATCACTAATCCATAACAGGGCAATGAAAATTCTGTGGGAATCCCTGTATCTGTAAATGTCAGTGTATAATTTCCTTCTTCAATTGCACCATCACAAATTAATTTTCCTTCATCTGATTTGCCGTTTAAATCTGGAGTTAATGCCATGTCGTCTATAATATCCATTAAATCTTGCAATTCAGTTCTAATTGCCTGTGCAGACTGCGGAACAGAAAATTCAAGCCCTTTATAAGAAGCTTTCACTTCGTCATCGACAAAATCCAATTGCACCCCTGAAAGCGTCTGTGGCTCATTGAATACGACACACCAAGCATCAGTGCCGTAACGTGTTAATACAGCTTTACTTTCTGTATCAGCATTTGTAATTGTTACTTCTGCTGTAAATGCACCTGTCATTAAATTAGAAACTTTTCCAGTTGTTGTTGGTACGACGGTACAACCAGTACTAAATAGCAATGCATTGAGACTAATCACTGCAAAAATACGTTTCGCATAATACATACAATCACCTCATTATGAAATCAAATCAATTAATAAAGCAAAATAATTCCTGTATCCTGTATTTTTGCAAATAATTATATTATAAAATATCCTTGAGAGAATTTATTAAATCTTGTGGCAACATATAGCCATAGGGCAATTTTTCTGCTGTTTTGTCACCTGCAACAGCATGTAGCATAACAGCAGTACATGCAGATTGATATAAATCTAAACCTTGTGCGACAAAAGACGCTGTCATACCTGCCAGAACATCACCACTCCCAGCCTTTGCCATACCAGCATTGCCTTGATTACAAACAGCTGTCTGTTTGCCGTCTGTAATAATAGTCCCTGCACCTTTTAAAATAACAACAGCTCCTGTTAATTCAGCTAATTTTTTTGCAGAATGAAACCTGTCTTTCTGAACTTCTTCTGTACTGATATTTAATAATCTGCCAGCTTCTCCTGCATGTGGTGTTAAGATAGTTCGTCCCCTCGGTACATATTCTATGCAAGAGGCAATGCAATTAAGACCATCTGCATCTAAAATTACGGGACAAGAGCTTTGCGATAATAAAAATTTTGTCAAATTTTGTGTTTCTTGTGTGACACCCATGCCACAGCCAATTAATAATGCCTGTTTATTTTGCAAAGCATTTTTCAAAATTTCCTGATTCATCATGTTATTCAAAAAAAAGCCGTTTCTATCTAATTCTAACGGCAAGCACATAATTTCAGTCATACGCACAGCAATTGCAGATAAAGCCTGTTCCGCAGAAGCACAAGTGACTAATCCTGCACCAGCCCGCATGCAAGCTGTTACAGCTAAGACACATGCACCACGCATTCTGCAACTTCCTGCAACAGCTAACACATGCCCAAATTGATTTTTATAAGCATCTGGTTTGCGTTCAGGTAAATTATTTTTTACTTGTTCTAAATCAAGTCGTGTAATCGGCTGAATTTTTAAAAAAGCCTGTTCAGGAATGCCAATATCTGCAATTTTAATTTTTCCGCAATAACTTCTTAACGGATATTGACTCATACCAAATTTTTCAGCTCCAAATGTAATCGTCAAATCAGCTTTAAATATCCCTGCACTGACTTGACCTGTTAGACCATTGCCACCACTTGGAATATCACAAGCAACACGAATCTGATTATTTTCAGAAATCAATAATTTTTGTAATGTTTCTGGCAATTCGCCACGAAAACCAGTACCAAATAAACCATCTATTATAATTTCAGCCTGTTCATAAAAATAATCCGGTTCTGATTTCACCGGAATCTTATTTTTCATCACTCTATCATAAGCATTTTTAGAAATTTCTGTTTTTGGCTCTCCCATTGGTGCAAGAAATTCTACTTGCTTCTGTTTTAATTTTAAATAATAGCCTGCAACATAGCAATCACCGCCATTGTTGCCAGTTCCGACAAGAAATAAAAATTTTTGACAATCTGGATATTCCAGTAATAATTCCATTGCCAAAGCATGTCCTGCTTGTTCCATCATTTCCTGATAACAAATACCAGAGTTATCTGTTAATTTCTCAAGTACTTGCATTTGTTCAGGTGTCACTAGATAATTGATAGCATTCAAGAAAAAACTCCCCCCTATTTATTTTTTTGCATTTTTAATTCTCTGGACAAAAACGGCTCTATCACAGAACGCAATTCTGAACTTGGTGTAAAATATAAACAACATTTTCCATAGTCAGGATGTTCAAATTCTGCATAATATTCTTCTTCATCATCTTGTGAATGACTAACAGAAATCCCAATCGCCGAAAATGTTACCAATGCATTATCTTCCTCTTCTTCTGGACAAGTACCTGCTTTGCCATAAGCTGTAAAATTTTTGACTTCAATGCTTAACATTTCTTTGCGTTTAGACTTGCCTAAGATTTTATCTATATCTAAAATACCATTTGTGCAGGAATATTCATATTCAACACGAAGCATTTTCAGAAAATAAAATAATCCCCAGATTGCACCAAAAGGCAAAATAATTGCAATGGCAATGCCCATAAATACAATCAAAAAAATTGAAATCGCTATCACAGTAATTGCGATAACAATAATACAAGCCCGTTTCATGTCATCTTTCGTTGAATTTTCTTTTTTGACAAGCTGTTCTGCAAAGTAATCCATCATAACACCTCAGTAATTTACTAAAAAATATATATTATTATTTTAACATACTTTGCAGAAAATAGCAAGTCTTTTCATAGAATTTTCAGATAATTTGCAGAATTTCATCAACTGCTTTGCGTTCTGGTGCAACTGGCGTTTCATCAGCGTAACCAATTGCAATCAAAGCAGAAATACTTTCTTGTTCAGGCAAATTTAAAATTTCAGCAATTTTTTTCTCATCAAAAATACCCATAATCAGTGTACCGAATCCATATTCATGTGCCGTTAAGCAAAATGTCTGACAAGCAATTCCTGCATCAAATGACTGCCAATGAGTCTTTTTATCTGTTGTAAAACTACCATCTTTTTCATAGCCTGAAATGCCATTGACTGTTGTCAGAATAATTAATGCTGGTGCATTTTGAATATTTAATTTATTTTTAGAAAAATCACAAGTTCCCTGTTCGGCAATTTGATTTTTCAGCTCTGGATTTAAAATTGCATAATATCTTGCTGTTTGAGAATTTTTCCAAGACGGTGCAAATTTAGCCGTTTGGATAATTTTTTGCAAATCTTCCTGTGTCACAGGCTGATTTGTATACTTTCTAATACTTCTGCGTTCTGTGATTGCTTTTATTAATTCCATAATAAAATCCTCCTAATTTAAAATATTTAAAAT
>CAMWUF010000168.1 GCA_947177375.1 uncultured Ruminococcus sp. | reverse complement strand
TAACAGCTCTGATTTATTTTTTGCTTTATCAAAATCAATATATATGCTAGTTTCCCGATTCCAGATAGAACAAGTTCCAAAATAAGAAAATAATTTGTCTAATACTAAATTTTCAATTTCTATCTGAGTTGGATAATTTTCAATTTCATCAAAATGCTTTTCTATTTTCTGCAATTCTAAATCCATAAATAACACCCCTTAAATATTTTTTTTAATTTTTCAGACCATTTAATCACTAAAAACAATTTCTGTGATTGTTCCGTCTTGTGCAACGAATACAATAATTGTATGACCGGAAAAATAATCTGGCGAACATGTAAGAAATAATTCCATTGTAATTTTATTTTTACCCTCGGCACAGTCAAAAGAAATCCAGTCTAAATATAAGCTGTTTGCAAAATCTTCTTCGGTAATTGGCAAACATATTTTTTGTCCCTTTATGATATAGCATTCTTTTTCTTCGTCTTCTTCTTTTTTTGCCCAAGCTGTCCATTGATTAGCACCCTTTAAATAATTGTCATCTATTAAGGCTTGTATAATAGTTTTCTTATACTGATTCAACCAACCAAGATATTTTTCTAACAAAGGCAAATAATCTAGTAACAGCTCCTGTTTATTTTCAATATCACCAAAAATAATTGCTATGCTAGTATTATGATTCCAGATAGAACAAATCCCAAAATAAGAAAACAATTCATCTGGCACTAAATTTTTAATTTCTATCTGAATCGGATAATTCTCAAAATCCATAAATCAAATCCCTCTGAATTATTCTTTTTTGATTGTTGGGTTATCTGGTCTATTTCCATTTGGCATGTCACCATTCGGCATACCACCATTTGGCATGTCACCATTTGGCATATCACCATTTGGCATACCATCATTCGGCATGTCACCATTTGGCATATCGCTATTCGGCATACCCATACCACCACTCATATCTTTATCACCTTGGTTCATGCCACCTAAAGCTTCTAAACTTAAACAAGATGTATCTATTAATGCTGTGCTATGATTCTGTTCTTCTGTAGTAGAGGGAATAGAACCATCAAGTTGTCCTAAAACACTTTCTGCACGAAGTTTGCCAAATAATTTCAATGCTGTAATACCCTCTTGATATTCTTCGTAAGTGCAAAAAGCTGTTGTATCTTGCTTCACATAGTTATCAATGATATTTGCCATTTCATCAATCTTCTGTTCAAACAAACCAGATTGAATATATTCCGTACAGATTTTTTGCAAATATTCATGATATTTCTGAAAATATTCTTCATTTTCAAGCAACTTGCTAATAATTGGTCTTTCCTCTGCTGTTACGCCTGAAAAAACAGTATCAATTGCATAATTCACGGCTTCAGAAGAACTTTTACATTGATTCGTACCAAAAGCAAGATTATAATCCCATGGAATCATAGATAATAAACCATTATCTTCCATCAAAATATAATTATGACAAAGTGTTCCAAAATAGCTGTCAAGATTTGTGAGAAATACATTGCATGCCGTATAACGTAACACTTCATCAATATTAATATAATTTTCCAGATTTTTGCCCTCACTGATACCCTTTAAAGAAGCAATTAAGCGAGTTTTGTCTGTGTCATCAATCTGAGTAATATTATTATCAAAAATATTGCTATAACTGCTGATTTCATCATCAGAATAAACTAAATTTACACCATTTCTTCCACCGTCCATGCCACCGAATTTAGAAATATCTTCACCATCAGGCATTTGGGGTATATTCGGCATATTTCCATTTTGAGAAAAATCTATATCATTAGGCATTTCAGGCATATCATCATTTTTGGGAAAATCTATATCATCAGGCATTTCAGACATATTACCATTTTCTTGAGAAAAATTTCTTCTATCAGGCATTTTAGAAATTTGCCCATTATTAAATGAATTAAAAGTAATTGTATATTCCGAAAGGTCAATACTATTCCCGTCAGAATCTGTAACAGAAATAATTTTCGTGAAATCAATTTGCATCATCCCACGCATATCAGATTTATCTAAAATAATTTCTGTTCCGTCTGAAAGTGTAAAACTTGTAATTTTTGTTACATCTTCGATAATTTCTGAAATATTAACTTCATTGCCGTTTTTATCCGTCATTGTTAGCATAGAAGAAAACATATCATCTTTGGGCATATCGCCTATCCTATCTTTGCCATTCATTTCCATAGCTTCAGGCTTATAAGCTTTTATACTGTTATCTTCACCATAATTTCGCTCAATAAAACTATTATCTGCATCTTCAATGGCAATATAAAAGCCATAATATTCGCCATTTACAGTAATTTTTGTAAATTTACACAAGGAACTCGGCACTTCCATGAATCGAAATAAATCATAAGAAATATATTCTTTTAAATAGGTATTATCAGAATAAATATTATTTAAAGCAAGTTTATCCAACCCATAATAATTTTGTCCGTCAACGTATTTATCAAATTTAATTTTTAAGCTATAACGTTCTGTATCTGTTTGTGCAATTTGTGACAAAGAAGTATTCCCCTTTGTTTTAATGCCCACATTTTCAAAAAGTTCACCATCTATCTCAATATCACAGGAAACCCATGGTTTAGAAATTGCATTTTGCATGAGATAATCCCACTCATCAGATATAATATTAATTTCCATGACATTTTTTTCAGATAGCTTTTCTGCATAAGCACTTGTGTTAAGCAAAGATTCTACTTCTGCTTCCAAATCACTTGTTTCTGTATCAGCATTTTCAGTAATTGCTGTACTACTAGAATCAGTCATGTTATCAGAATTTGTATCATTACACCCAACCATAGATACACATGATAAAGCCATTAACACAGCAAGAATTTTCCTATATTTCATAAAATAATAGCTCCCTTTTTAGAATTAATTTTTCTATTAGTTTAATACATCTATATGGTAATACAAAAAGGCTTCTGTGTAAAATTTATGAATTTATTATGTAATTTTCATGTGTGAATGATTCTTACTGTTCAAAATCTAATATTTTGTCAATTTGATTCATTACTGTTTCAAAATGTTGTTCATTCTCTGAGGCACATAAACCTGTAAAAAATTTTTCATTATCTTTGAGTATCATAATCAAAGTATCTTTGTAAGGCTGAAAAAATTGTACACCTGTATACAAATCAGAATCTGCATTTACATGAGAAAAATTTTCAGCTAATATTTGCACTTGTTCTTGTGTCAAATCAAAAAATTCTTCGGTAGAATATGCAAAAGAAAATGTCCTTTGCATATAAGCTTGTGAAATTAAAAATTCTGACACAGAATCACATAGTTTATACCAATTTTTGTCATCAAGTGTCTCATAAACAGATGGATTTTCTTCAGTTAAGTCTTCTTTTTTGATTGCCCGACTAGTAACACACTGATTTTCAACATAAAATGTACAATAATTTTTATTTTCAAAAGTTTTCATTCGATAATGCCCATATCTTCCATCTGGAGTTAATAAAAAATCTTGTGAGGCATTCATATCCCTACACCCACCACAAAGCCTATAATATTCTAATAATGCTTCTGGAATTGCCCCAAAATATTCTTGAATTTCCTGAATTTGTTTTTCAGGCAGTGGATTTGGTTCTGTGAGATGAAATAATTCACAAATATCCTTGTAAATAGCAATATATTTTGAATCTTGCATAATATCCTCCTTTGTTTTATTGCATTTTTATGTGCAAATTATTCTTCCTGTTCATAAT
>CAMWUF010000167.1 GCA_947177375.1 uncultured Ruminococcus sp. | reverse complement strand
TGGTTGCACAGCTCCTAATATATTTATATTTTATATTTATTTTAGCAAATTGTAACAAAAAAGTCAAGTGAGAAAATTTTTTGAAAAAATTTTGAAAAAAAGCTTTACAAATCAAAAAAAATATGTTATAATTAAAAACGTACCGTGTACTTGGATTAAGGGTTACGCTCTGTAAGAGACTTTTACCTGCCTTTTTCTATGTTGCGGACAAGATATTATATATTATTTATAAAGAGGTGAAATTTATGTTGCGTAAAGAAGAAAAAACTTCTGTTATCGAGGAAAACCGCAATCATGCAACGGATACAGGTTCTCCAGAAGTTCAGATTGCTATTTTGACACGCCGTATCAATGACTTGACTGAGCATTTAAAAGTACACAAAAATGACCATCATTCCAGAAGAGGCATGCTCAAAATGATTGGTCGCAGAAGAAATTTGCTGGCTTATCTCAAGAAGAAAGACATTGAAAGATACCGTGCAATTATTGCAAAACTTGGTATTCGTAAGTAAAAAGCACATAGGGAGGGCAGAGGAGCAATCTTTCTGCCTTTCTATGCGTTTTTTTTGAAATTTGAAGCTAGAAGTGAATCATAAATCACTGTCTTGACAGCGGTTGCTTAGCGTTTGACCGTGTTCCTGTATTCAGAATCGCACAGGAACAGGGTTTTGGGCTAAAAACGCTGTCAGGCACAAAAAATATGCTGAAAAAGCGAGGAAATTTTTATGTTTGAAAATTATAGAACTTTTGAAACAACATATGCTGGCAGACCTCTTGTCGTGGAAACAGGCAAAACTTGTGAATTGTCTAACGGTTCTTGTTGGGTACGCTACGGTGAAACAGTTGTTATGGCAAATGTGACCGCAAGTGCAAAGCCAAGAGAGGGTGTAGATTTTTTCCCATTGTCTGTAGACTATGAAGAAAGATTATATTCTGTTGGTAAAATCCCTGGTTCGTTTACAAAACGTGAGGGCAAGCCTTCTGAAAAGGCAATTTTAACATCCCGTATGGTTGACCGACCAATTAGACCACTGTTTCCAAAAGATATGCGTAATGATGTATCTGTTGTTATGACAGTACTTGCTGTTGACCCTGATTGCTCACCAGAAATTGCTGGTATGATTGCAACTTCTATTGCGATTTCTATTTCTGATATTCCATGGAATGGACCAATTGCAGGTATTAGCGTTGGATTAATAGACGGCGAAATTGTTTTAAATCCAACTAAAGAACAAAGAGAACATAATGACTTGAATTTAACAGTTGCTGGAAGTGCTGAAAAAATTGTCATGATTGAAGCAGGTGCAAATGAAGTTGATGAAAAAACCATGCTGAATGCGATTTTAACTGGTCATGAAGAAATTAAAAAAATGGTTGCATTTATTTCTAATATGCAAGCACAAATTGGCAAGCCGAAATTTGAATTTGAATCACAGGAAATTCCACATGAAATGTTTGACACAGTGGAAAATCTTGTTGGCGAAAAAGTAAAATTTGCCCTTGATACAAATGACAAAAATATTCGTGATGCACGTCTGAAACCAATTATTGATGAAGTGCATGAACAGTTTGACGAACAGTACACAGAACAATATGGTGAAACTGCTATTGCAAAGCTTGATGAATGTTTATATAAACTCCAGAAAAAAATTGTTCGTAATTGGCTCTATAACGGCAAACGTGTTGACGGCAGAGGCATTGACGAAATTCGTCCGTTATCTGCTGAAGTGGGATTATTGCCAAGAGTACATGGTTCAGGCTTGTTTACAAGAGGACAGACACAAGTTATGACAATTGCAACATTAGGACCAGTCAGTGATGCACAAAAAATTGATGGTCTTGATGAAGAAACTTCTAAACGTTATATGCATCAATATAACTTCCCGTCCTATTCTGTTGGCGAAACAAAGCCTTCCAGAGGACCAGGAAGACGTGAAATCGGACATGGTGCTTTGGCAGAAAAAGCATTAGTTCCAGTTTTGCCAAGTGTGGAAGAATTTCCTTATGCAATGCGTTTAGTATCCGAAGTATTAAGCTCTAACGGCTCTACTTCACAGGGTTCTATCTGTGGTTCAACGTTGGCTCTTATGGACGCTGGTGTTCCGATTAAAGCACCTGTTGCAGGTATTTCCTGTGGTTTAATTACTTTGCCAGATAGTGATGATTTCATGACTATGGTTGATATTCAAGGCTTAGAAGATTTCTTCGGCGACATGGATTTCAAAGTTGGTGGTACACATAAAGGCATTACGGCGATTCAGGTTGATATTAAAGTTGATGGCTTGACACCAGCAATTATTGAACAGGCATTTGAAAAAACCAGAAAAGCAAGATTATATATTTTAGATGAAATCATGTTAAAAGCCATTCCTGAACCTCGTTCAGAAGTTGGAACTTATGCACCAAAAATGCTACAAACAAAAGTACCTGTTGACAAAATTCGTGATGTTATCGGACAGGGTGGCAAAGTAATTCAAAAAATTTGTGCAGAATGCGATGTCAAAATTGATATTAACGAAGAAGGCAATGTATTTGTCAGCGGTTTAGATTTGGAAAATACCAAAAAAGCCGTTCAGATTGTAGAAACAATTGCAAATGACCCTGAAGTTGGTGCAATTTATAAAGGCAAAGTTGTTCGTATTATGAGTTTTGGAGCATTTGTTGAGATTGCCCCAGGAAAAGACGGACTTGTGCATATTTCGCAATTAGATAAACATCGTGTGGAAAATGTAGAAGATGTTGTGCAGATTGGTGATGAAATCGTTGTAAAAGTTCTTGAAATTGACAGACAAGGCAGAATTAATTTATCCAGAAAAGAAGCACTTGCCGATATTGCTAGAAAAAAACGTAATTAAATTATGAAAACTGCCAGATAAAATAAATCTGGCAGTTTTTGATATTAATTATTTTTAATAGGAATCCAAATTTGACTTTTATAATTTGGGTCAGTCATGTTTCCTGCTGGATAAGCTTCAATATCTAGCTCATAAGTAAGCTGATAATTTGAAGTCGGGAAAAATTCAGTGCATAGCTCATGCCAAAGTTGCTGAATTGCATCAGGCATAGCACCTGTACATTCTGATATTATCCATGTTCTTGCAGGTATTGTATTGATACGATAGCCATCAGGTGCAATTGTATCAGGAGTACATGGAACTGCAATAGAATAATCAAATTGTTCACAGTCAGTGTGACCACTGCCATAGCAGATACCAAAAATAAAACTGTTGTCAATGGCATGTTTCAACAATGTGGCAATTGTGCCATCATGGTGTGCTTTTTCCCAGAATGCTGGAATTGTGTTTATATTCTTTTCACCAACTACCATATGTTGCTCGATTTTTTCGAGTACTGTAAATGATTTTTTTGAGGAAATTTTGTAATCCATAGAATTTCCGCCTTTCAATATAATTTGCACTTTGAGACGAGAAAATGACTTGAGTTGACTATTTTTCTTTCTTGCTTCTGATGGTGTAACACCATGAAAATTAGTAAATGCTCTTGTAAAGCTTTCTGGAAATTCATAGCCATATTTTAATGCAAGGTCAATAATTTTTATATCCGTTGCCATTAACTCATTGCCGGCAAGTGTGAGTTTTCTGTTACGGATATATTCTCCAACAGTCATGCCACATAGAATTACAAATATTTTCTGAAAATAATACGGCGAACAAATTGCTTGTTCTGCTATTTTTGTATAATCAAGTTTTTCAGTCAGATGATTTTCAATATAATCAATTGCATTTTGAA
>CAMWUF010000166.1 GCA_947177375.1 uncultured Ruminococcus sp. | reverse complement strand
GAATTAGATTTCTCATTTTCAGAAATTGTTGATGAGTGTATTAATTTCGTCTGCAATTGCAAAAATTTTGACATACAGAATAGGATTGAACAAATTAATTCTTGTTTTGAAATGCTATATGCTTATGAAGAACAGAATCCAGAAAAATTTTTTTGTTTGAGTATTTATTTTTCACATGCAATGCAAAATTTATGTGATTATTTAGAATTACTTGCAACAGGTAATAGCAATCATTCTAATATAGATGATTTTATTTTATCCACAATTTCAGAAGATTTTTTTATTGATTACCATGAGCTAGAATCATTGGAGGAATTGGCAGAGGATGAACTTGTGATTGAAGAACTAGACCGCATTTGGAAAGATTATGAATATGTTAAAACCTGTACAAATGTACAGCTCCAAAAACAAGCTGAAAGTTATCGCAAATTAAACGTGCAGGGAATCCCTGAACACTGGAATTTTCAAGAATCATAAAATTTAGAAATAATAAAAATAAAATAATATAATATAATAAAAGGAGGCTGAAGAATTGGATTTTTGGTTTTCTGAAATGCATACGCATAATGTCAAAATGTCGATTCGTGTAGAAAAGCAATTATTTTCAGGTGAAAGTGATTTTCAAAGAATTGATGTGTTTGAATCAGAAGAATTTGGCAGATTTTTAACATCTGACGGCAGTGTGATTTTTTCTGAAAAAGATGAATTTACTTATGATGAAATGATTGTGCATGTGCCTATGGCGGTACATCCTAATGTTAAAAAAGTACTTGTTATCGGTGGCGGTGATGGTGGTGTTGCAAGAGAATTGTCTTATTATGAGGAAATAGAAGAAATTGATGTTGTGGAACCTGATGAATTATTTGTCAAAGTATGTCAGGAATTTTTCCCAGACAATGCAAGAGGTTTAGACGACCCAAGAGTAAAAGTTTATTATCGTGACGGTTTGCGTTTTTTGCGTGGCAAACAAGGTGAATATGATTTAATTATTAATGATAGTACTGACCCGCTAGGGCATACAGCTGGATTATTTACAAAAGAATTTTATGGGAGCTGTTATAAAGCCTTAAAAGAAGATGGTATTATGGTATATCAGCATGGAAGTCCATTTTTTGATGAAGATGAAGAAGCCTGTCGTGCTATGCATAGAAAAGCTTATAAAAGTTTTCCGATTAGCAGGGTATATCAAGCACATATTCCAACTTGTCCATCAGGATATTGGCTTTTTGGATTTGCATCTAAAAAATATCATCCTTTGCATGATTTAAATGCGAAACGCTGGAGAGCTAGAAATTTAAAAACTTGGTATTATACAACAAATTTGCATATGGGAGCGTTTATGATTCCGAAATATGTAGAAGATTTGCTGGAAGAAGAAGAACATAAAAATAAATAATATATGATTTAAATCAGGAAATGGAGATGATTATTATTTATAGACCAAAAGAATTTGCGGAAATGTTAGGTATTTCGGTAAAAACATTACAACGTTGGGATAAAAGTGGTATATTAAAAGCATACCGTACAACGAAAAACAGAAGATATTATACAGATGAGCATTATGCAGAATATTTTGGAATAGAGAATGCACAGGAGATTTCTCTTTATACACAAAAAGATTTTGCAAAAATGCTGGGTGTTTCAGTAAAGACGTTAGAACATTGGGACAAAAATGGTTTACTAAAAGCATACCATACAAAAAATAATAAAAAATATTATACAGACAAGCATTATGCAGAATTTCTCGGAACAGAAAACTTGCATAATATCAGCATTTATAAACCAAAAGTTTTTGCAGAAATGCTGGGTGTTTCAATCAAGACATTACAATGCTGGGATAATGCAGGAATACTGAAAGCATCACGCACACCCAAAAATCAAAGATATTATACAGACAAACATTATGAAGAGTATATGAAGACAAGAAAGGCAAAATCAAAAAAATAACTTGAAAGGATAAAAATTATTATGAAATTATTAGTCATTGGCTGTGGTGGAGTTGCAACTGTTGCAATTCATAAATGTTGTCAAAATCCAGTGTTTACAGAAATTTGCATTGCAAGCAGAACTGTTTCTAAATGTGAAGCTTTAGCGGAAAAGCTTGCATCTAAAACAAATGCAAAATTAACAACGGCGACTGTAAATGCAGATAGTTTTGAATCTCTGGTCGCACTCATGAAAGAATTCCAACCGCATACGGTTCTGAATGTGGCATTGCCTTATCAGGATTTAGTCATTATGGATGCTTGTCTGGAATGTCATGCAAATTATGTTGACACGGCAAATTATGAAGCTGAAGATACAGATAATCCAGAGTGGCGTGCGATTTATGAAAAACGTTGTCAAGAAAAAGGCTTTACGGCTTATTTTGATTATTCATGGCAATGGGCTTATCAAGAAAAATTTAAACAAGCAGGTTTAATTGCTTTGTTAGGTACAGGGTTTGACCCAGGGGTAACAAGTGTATTTACGGCTTATGCATTAAAGCATTATTTTGATGAAATTCATGAAATTGATATTTTAGACTGCAATGGCGGAGACCATGGTTATCCATTTGCAACAAATTTTAATCCTGAAATTAATTTGCGTGAAGTGTCTGCCAATGGGTCTTATTGGGAAAATGGACATTGGGTGGAAACAAAGCCTATGGAAATCAAAAGAGAATATCATTTTGCAGGTGTAGGACAAAAAGACATGTATTTATTACATCATGAGGAAATTGAATCCCTTGCAAAAAATATTCCGAATATTAAACGTATCAGATTTTTTATGACATTTGGGCAAAGCTATTTAACACACATGAATTGTTTGCAAAATGTCGGCATGTTAAATACAACGCCTGTTATGTTTGAAGGACATGAAATTGTACCGATTAAATTTTTAAAAGCACTTTTGCCTGACCCTGCGTCATTAGGTGCAAGAACTGTCGGAAAAACAAATATTGGCTGTATTTTTAAAGGCATTAAAAATGGCAAAGAAAAAAATATTTATATTTATAATATCTGCGACCATCAAGAAGCCTACAAAGAAACAGGATTACAAGCTGTTTCTTATACAACAGGTGTGCCTGCTATGATTGGTACAGCTTTAGTAGCCTCTGGTGTCTGGAATGGTGCAGGTGTATTTAATGTAGAAGAATTTGACCCAGACCCTTATATGGATATGTTAAATCAATACGGCTTGCCATGGATTGTTGACGAAAATCCAGTATTGGTAGATTAATATGCAAAGTAATCAAGAACTAGCAAAAAAACTTGTCTCACATACACCTGCTTATGTGTTAGACGAAGAAAAGTTTTTGCAGAATTTAGAAATTTTAAAAAAGATACAGGAACAGTCAGGTTGTAAAATTTTATTAGCACAGAAAGCATTTTCAATGTTTTCTGTGTATCCTGTCATTGAAAAATATCTTGCTGGAACAACTGCCAGTGGCTTATATGAAGCAAAATTAGGAAAAGAATATTTTTCTGGTGAAGTGCATGTATTTTCACCAGCATATAAACCAGAAGAGATACAGGAATTAGTAACTATTGCAGATGATATTATTTTTAATTCCCTAAATCAGTTGGAAAAATATAGAAAAATTTGCCGTCAAGCAGGGAAAAGCATTGGTCTGCGTATCAATCCAGAATGTTCAACACAAGAAACGGCAATTTATGACCCTTGTGCAGTTGGTTCAAGATTGGGTTCTGTATCTTATACACTCTGACGCTGCCGACGAACTCTAGGGTGTAGATCTCGGTGGTCGCCGTATCAT
>CAMWUF010000165.1 GCA_947177375.1 uncultured Ruminococcus sp. | reverse complement strand
TACAACTTCTGGTGTAAATACAGACCCAACAGAAACAACTACAACTGATGGAAACAAATTCTCATTAGGTGATGTTAATGGAAATGGTGTAATTAATGCTATTGATGCTACTCTTGTATTACAGCATTCCGCAAATGTTGGTGCAAAGTTGGAAGATATATTAACAGAAGAACAACAAAAATATGCTGATGTAAATGAAGATGGTGTTGTAGATTCGAAAGATGCTACTCAAATTTTAATGTATTCTGCTGCTGAAGGTGCAGGAGAAAAATATGAATTTGTGAAAAAAGATAAATCAGAAATTATTGATGCTGAGCCAACAGCTCCCATTATTTTATAATGGAATTGAAACACCCTGAAATTCCCGTTTTGTATTTCGTAATTCCCTGTTACAATGAACAAGAAGCTTTGCCTGTAACTGCCAAAATAATAAAAACTAAAATGCAGGATTTAATAGCAAATCATCAGATTTCTGAAAATAGTCATGTGGTTTTTATTAATGATGGTTCTAAGGATACTACTTGGAATATCATTCAAGCATTATATGAAGAAAATCGTTTATTTCGTGGGATTAAACTTTCCAGAAATTATGGACATCAAAATGCATTGCTTGCTGGATTAATGACTGTTCGACAGGAATGTGATATTGTAATCTCTATGGACGCAGATTTACAAGATGATATTCATGCAGTTGATGCGATGTTGGAAAAATATCAGCAAGGTTGTGAAATTGTTTATGGCATTCGCAGTGATAGAGAAACAGATACGGCTTTTAAAAAAATGACTGCACAAGGCTATTATAAATTTATGAATGCAATTGGTGTAGAATTAATTTATAATCATGCGGATTATCGACTTATGAGCCAAAGAGTATTACAAGAATTATCTGGCTATGAAGAAGTAAATTTATTTCTTCGTGGATTAGTGCCAATGTTAGGATTTCAGACAGGAGAAGTTTATTATTCCCGTGCATCAAGATTACAAGGTGAATCAAAGTATCCATTGAAAAAAATGCTGAATTTTGCATTTGAGGGAATTACTTCGCTATCTGTCAAACCAATTCGCATGATTACTAGTTTAGGAATTGGCATTTTTCTGATTAGTTTAATCATGTTAGTATATATTCTAGTACGACATTTTCAAGGCTATACAGTTACTGGTTGGACATTTCTGGCTGTGTCAGTCTGGGGAATTGGTGGCTTGCAATTATTGGGCATTGGTATTGTTGGCGAATATATCGGCAAAATTTATTTAGAAACAAAGCATAGACCAAGATACCATTTGGAGCTGTATTTAAAGTAATTTTCAAGGCAGGTGCATATTTATGAAAAAATGGATTGTTGTTACAACAGGGATAATAGCTGGTGTTAGCTGTTTTAGTGGTTTATTGGTTCAGGCACAGAAAAATTATCAGGGATATGCATTAACAGATGATTCACAGGCAGTTGCTTTTTATGAAGAAGTCATGAATCAGCCTGTTTGGTATTCAGGAATTAATCGTGTTGAACGTGGCGAATTATTGCAGTTGCCCGAAGATATGATAGAAAATATGAATACTAATGCTTTAACAGATGCTGTGTTAGATTATCCGTATTTTATGGACATATATGCATTTGATAATTACCAATGGGGCATGGATTCTATGTATGAAAGTTTTAATGGCATTCGTGCATTAGCAGAACGGGAGGATTTGGCAGAGGTTTTGCTAGAAAAATATCAAAATGAACCTATATTGACAGAAAATGATTTGCATGATGGTTCTGATATGTTTCGATTAGAAAAATTGGAAATGTTAATTTCACAGGATTTTGTAATTGAAAAAATGACGGAACAAGAATATATTAGTTTAAATGAGATTGCCAATCAAAAATATGAACTGGAAAAAGATTCAGATTACAATAGCTGGCTGGAAAGAAATTTGCTTTTTAATAAATTGGGCATTATTTCGAGTGATTGGTATGATGCATTTGGCGAATAAAATTAATATAAATGCTTTTGAGAATGTATTTTCTCAAAAGTATTTTTTTTAATTTACTTGTAGTTTACGCAAAAAATGCTTTGTTCTTTCATAATGTATTTTTTTTTTTGTCATGTAATTATCACATTAGAGAGTATAATAATACTTGTAAACAAAAATAATATCAGCAAAGCTGAATGAGATAGCAAGCTAGAAAGGATGAATATTATGCTTGATAATTTTAATCATCAAAATCATGAAAAATATGATGATTTGTATCAGAATCATCAGGAGGGGGAAAATAATAATTATATTGATTATGTTTCTGATAACAATTCCCAGAATTCCCCTAAAAATAATGGTGGAAAAAATTTCCTCAAAGTGATTGCAGGGGTATTAGCACTGGCAGTTGTTTCTGTTTCTTCAATTGAAATGTATAAATTATTTGGTCGCAATGATTCCAATTGGGATTCTTCTGTGAGCAGTGACACGGAAATTGTGGAAAATATCGGTGATTCAGAGGAAAATACAGATTCTGTAGAAAGCAATAATAATGCAAATGTTTCTGTGAATTCCACAGCAAACTGGATTAACATGGCAGCTCCTGAGGGTGCATTAAGCATTCCAGATATTGTTGAGAAAGCATTGCCCTCTGTTGTAGGTATTAATGCAATATTTGAATATACACCGCAGAATGTGCAAAGTTATTGGGGCTTTGGATTTTATGGCAATTATGGCAATGGTAACAGCAATCAAACACAACAGTTACCAGCTACAGGTACAGGCATTGTCATGACAGCAGATGGTTATATTATTACAAATGCACATTGTATTTATGATACAGAAAGTGATTATCAATGCGGAAAAGCAATCAGTGTCAGTGTTGTGATGGGTGATGAAGATGAGACAGAATATGACGCACAAATTGTTGGCTATGATTTAGAAACAGATTTAGCTGTTTTGAAAATTGATGCAACAGGCTTAACACCAGCTGAATTTGGTAATAGTGATGATTTGCGGGTTGGTGAAATGGTTGTTGCTATCGGTAATCCACTTGGATTTGAATTATTCGGAACGACTACATGCGGGATTGTGTCTGCATTGAATCGTGAAATTACGATTAATGAAAAAGATATGACATTAATACAGACAGATGCGGCAATTAATTCTGGTAATTCTGGCGGTCCTTTATTAAATGGTTATGGTCAGGTGATTGGTATTAATTCTGCAAAAATGTCCTCCACTTATGGAAGTGCCAGCGTAGAAGGCTTAGGTTTTGCAATTCCAATTAGTGATGCAAAAGATATTTTAGAAGATTTAATTAATCATGGCTATGTAACAGGCAGACCACAACTTGGTATCAGTGGTGTTGACGTATCTGAATCTGATTCTCAGCATTATAATATGCCACAAGGTGTTTATGTCTATGCTGTTACAACTGGCAGTGCGGCAGAACTGGCAGGCATTCGTCAAGGGGATATTATTACTGCTATCGGTGATACAGAAGTAATTACAACAGATGAATTGAACGAAGCAAAAAATGAATATAATGCTGGTGATGTGATTAAAGTAACTGTTTTCCGTTCAGGAGAATTTTTAGAACTGGATTTGACGTTGCAAGAAGTGCATCAGGAAGATTAATTTGTAAAAAATTAGCAGATTTTTATTAAAAATGAGTGTAACAGGCAAAAAAAAAAATTAATTTTTTGCCTGGTAGTTTTCTTGTTAATAAATGTGAAACATGGAGAAAACGGCATGAAAAGGGCATAAAAGGCTTTCTTTTTGTGAAGGTGACCTAAA
>CAMWUF010000164.1 GCA_947177375.1 uncultured Ruminococcus sp. | reverse complement strand
TGAGTTTATGAAAAAAATAAATTTGCTAATTTTTGTATTATTTATAACAATTCTGAAATAACAGCATTAGAAACAACAAAGCCCTCTGGCGTGAGTGCAATATTGCCATTTGATTTTTTAATAATATAATTTGCTTTTGCAAGCATAGGAATTTTTGCTTTTGCCTGCTGACTAAGTAAATTTTCTGAAATGCCTTCTGTTGTTCGCAAAGCAAGCATGATTTTTTCTTCTGTATTGCAAGCTGTTTCAGAAATTATGCTAATTTCTTGTTTCGGCATATCGCAAAATTTTTTAATATTTTTTGGCACAAAGAAGCGTTTATTTTGATAACAAGAATGTGCGCCTGCTCCAATGCCTAAATACGGCTCACAATGCCAATATTTTAAATTATGTCGACTTTGAAAATCAGCTTTTGCAAAACTAGAAATTTCATATTGCTGAAATCCAGCGGATTCTAATGCATCAACTGTCTGTAAATATAAATCTGCTGACATATCATCATCAGGCAAATGTGCTAACAGCTCCTGATTTTTTGATAAAGCCGTTTGTTCTTCAATCTGTAATAAATACGCTGAACAATGTGTAATTGGCAAGCTAATTAAATTGGCTAACGATTCTGCAAGTAAATTTTTATCTTGATATGGTGTTGCAAGTATCAAATCACAAGAAATATTTATAAATCCTTGCTCATAAGCTGTTAGCACTGTTTTAAAATTATCTTCCACAGAATGTGTTCTGCTCAGTAATTTTAATTGCGTATCAGAAAAGCTTTGTGTTCCGATAGAAAGCCGATTCACACCAGATAATCGCAAATCATGTAAATAATTTTTGCGATTTCCAGACGGATTATATTCCAGTGTAATTTCAGTATTTTCAGCAAATACAAAATACTTTGCACAAGCGTTTAAAATTCTAGTTATCTGTTCTATTGATAATAATGACGGTGTTCCGCCACCAAAATAAATAGTATTAATTGTAATCTTATTTTCTAAGGCATAATATTTTATATTTCTAATAATCGCTTGTACATAATTTTCAACAAGTTGTTTCTGATAAGAAACCGAAAAAAAATCACAGTAATTGCATTTTTTTGCACAAAACGGTACATGAATATAAATTCCAGTCATATTATTTCATAACTCGAATTGGCTGGACAAGCTTGCCAAAAAACATTCTAAACAAAAAGCTTAGTATAAATCTGGCAATAATAATAATTGCCATTAGTAAAACACTCTGCATTTTTACAGAGCTGTCTGCTTTAAAATAAATTATCATAATTGCAATGAACATGATAATAGTAATAATACAATCAAAATAAATAGATGCCATGCCATT
The DNA here is from genome assembly GCA_947177375.1 of uncultured Ruminococcus sp. Classification (GTDB taxonomy): domain Bacteria; phylum Bacillota; class Clostridia; order Oscillospirales; family Ruminococcaceae; genus UBA3855. Next base: position 2,440 of record CAMWUF010000164.1, on the reverse strand, counting down.
GCAACATTTTCTGCCACAATTGGGGCAAGGTTTGCCGACACTTTTCATAGAACCAGCAAGAGCCTTTTGCAACGGTGTAAAGGTTTTTTCATTGCAATGCGGACAAGTATATTTCATAATCATTAACCTCTTTCGTTATTTTTATATCAATTCAATGCTTTTTTCTTACTGGGTGTCGAGGGTGACGCAAACCAATTATCATTTGTATTGCCATTGTAAATAGTGCAATTTTCATAAAAATAGCTGTTTGCCATTTTATCATCATGCTAATCAAAAAAAGCAACAAACACAAACCTGTTATGATTCCGAAAATAATTGCAATTTTATTACACCATCCACTTGCAAACATTTTTTTGTAGATTGCAATTTTATTTTTTAATTTATAACATTTTTTATATTGCCTTTTTGAAAGCGTTTCATAGGTAAAAAAATAATATTCCCTGTCAATATAGAATAACCATGCAAAAACTCCCAGAACAAATAAAATTTTAGAAACAGCAATATCTTCTGAATTCCAAATAGAAACAATTGACATAATAAGACATATAAAAAAAATAATATCGCTGATAATCTCATGAATTGATTTCATAATTTTTAATCATCTAATTTCAGAACACTCATAAAAGCTTCTTGCGGAACTTCTACTGTACCTAACTGACGCATACGTTTTTTACCCTCTTTTTGTTTTTCAAGTAGTTTTTTCTTACGGGTAATATCACCGCCATAGCATTTGGCAAGTACATCTTTACGCATTGCTTTTACAGTTTCACGTGCGATTATTTTACCACCAATGCATGCTTGAATTGGCACTTCAAATAATTGTCTTGGAATATTTTCTTTTAGTTTTTCTGCAATTCTTCTACCTCTTGCATAAGCCTTATCTGCATGTACAATAAAACTTAATGCGTCAACAATATCACCATTCAGCATAATATCTAATTTTACTAATTTTGACGGTACATAGCCCATTAATTCATAATCAAAAGACGCATAACCTCTTGTTCTGGATTTCAACGCATCAAAAAAATCATAAACAATCTCATTCAAAGGCAATTCATATTTGAGTGTCACTCGTGTATCATCTAAATATTGCATATCTTTGAAAATGCCCCGTCTGTCTTGGCATAAATCCATGACATTACCGACAAATTCAGACGGCACAAGAATATCCGCTTTTACCATAGGTTCTTCTGCTGAAGCTAATACAGACGGCTCAGGGTAATTTGTCGGATTATCAATATACTGTACAGTACCATCTGTTAAAATTACTTTATAAATAACAGACGGAGCTGTTGTAATTAAATCAAGATTATATTCACGCTCTAAACGTTCCTGAATAATTTCCATATGCAATAAGCCTAAGAATCCGCAACGGAATCCAAAACCTAATGCAACAGATGTTTCAGGCTCGAAGCTTAAAGCAGCGTCATTGAGTTGTAATTTTTCCAAAGCGTCACGCAAATCACCATATTTTGCACCATCAGCTGGATAAATTCCAGAGAATACCATTGGATTGACTTTGCGATAGCCAGCTAATGCTTCTTCACAAGGACGATTGGCAAGTGTCACTGTATCGCCAACTTGTGTATCGCCAATGCTTTTAATAGATGCTGCAATATAGCCAACTTCTCCAGCTGTTAAAACACCAGTATTCACAAGTTGGTCTGGTGTCATATAACCTGTTTCCGTCACAGTAAATTCTGAACCAGTCGCCATTAAATGAATCACATCACCAATTTTTACAGTACCCTCTTTCACACGAACATAAATAATAACACCCTTATAAGAATCATAATAACTATCAAAAATTAATGCTTTTAAAGGCATATCAGGGTTTCCTGTTGGAGCAGGAATATCTGTGACAATACGTTCTAATACTTCTTCTACATTAGTCCCTAATTTAGCCGAAATTCTTGGAGCGTCCATGGCTGGAATACCTATGACATCTTCAACTTCTTGGCAAACTTTTTCAGGCTGTGCAGACGGCAGGTCAATTTTGTTTACAACTGGGACAACTTCCAAATCATGCTCAATTGCAAGATAAGTGTTTGCAAGTGTTTGTGCTTCAATGCCTTGCGATGCATCTACAATTAAAATTGCTCCCTCACATGCAACTAGAGAACGTGATACTTCATAATTAAAATCCACATGTCCAGGAGTATCAATCAGGTTAAATATATAATCTTCGCCGTCGCTGGCTTTATAATTCAAGCGTACAGCTCTTGCTTTAATTGTAATTCCTCTTTCACGTTCTAAATCCATATTATCCAGAATTTGTTGCTCCATATCACGCTGTGCAACAGTCTGTGTTTTTTCAAGGATTCTGTCTGCAAGCGTGGATTTTCCATGGTCGATATGGGCAATAATGCAAAAATTTCTTATATTTTCAGATTTCAATTTCATTCCTCCATAAAATTTAATATAGTTTATTATAGCATAG